>NZ_JAPFCE010000122.1:0-6731 GCF_026240895.1 Pseudomonas sp. DCB_AW | reverse complement strand
GCGTTGGCCTCTCGTGTCGGGTGTTCAGCGGTGTGCCATTCCCCTCTACGACGCCCTTGTGGCGGCCCATTGGCCGCGCTGGGCGCCAGGGGGGGGACACCCACTGGCGTCGAGGGGCCCGTTTGCCTTGCCGTGGGAGCGGGCTTGTCCCGCGAATGGGCCGGCACTGGCGTAAGCGCATCGAGCAGATTATCGTGCACCTTTCGATCCCAGGATGGACCTGCCCCATGAGCGACGCCAACCGCGACCTGATCACCCGCTTCTACCAGGCCTTCCAGCGGCTGGATGCCGAGGCCATGGTGGCCTGTTACAGCGACGATATCGTCTTCAGCGACCCGGTCTTCGGTACCCTGCGCGGCAAGGATGCAGGCGACATGTGGCGGATGCTCACCACCCGCGCCAAGGACTTCACCCTGACCTTCGACAACGTCCGTGCGGACGAGCGTGGTGGCAGTGCGCACTGGGTCGCGACCTACCTGTTCAGCCAGACCGGCCGTACCGTGGTCAACGCTATTCAGGCACGTTTCGTCATTCGCGATGGCTTGATCTGCCAGCATGACGACAGCTTCGACCTTTGGCGCTGGTCGCGCCAGGCATTGGGGGCGCCCGGGGTGCTGCTCGGCTGGTCGCCGCTGATTCAGAACAAGGTGCGCCAGCAGGCGTTCAAAGGCCTGCGGGCGTTTCAGCACAGCCAAGGCAACTAACGGAAAGAGCAGGCGTCGTGAGTGAAGCAGTGCCGGATCAGGCAGTAAAACCTTGGTATGTCTACCTGGTGCGGGCGGCCAATGGGTCGCTGTATTGCGGGATCAGTGATGACCCGCAGCGGCGCTTTCTGGCGCATCAGAAAGGGCAGGGCGCGCGATACTTCAAGACCAGCCCGGCGCAGGCGCTGGTGTATGTCGAGCAGTGGCCCGACAAAGGCGAAGCGCTGCGCCAGGAGCGGCTGGTGAAGCGGCTGCGTAAATCGGCCAAGGAGGCGCTGGTGGCCTCGTTCAGCAACCCCTAGGGCGCGCTACGCGCCCCGGGCGGTATCAGTCTTTGCGCCGCTTCAGCTGATCGATCAGCTGCGTCGGCAGCCCCTTGATGATCAAGGTCTCCGCCACCTCGTCATACTCCACCTTGTCGCCCAGCAGGTGCGCCTCGAAGCTGATCGACAGCCCCTCTGCACGCCCAGTGAAGCGGCGGAACTGGTTGAGGGTGCGTTTGTCGGCAGGGATCTCCGGCGACAGGCCGTAGTCTTTGTTGCGGATGTGGTCGTAGAACGCCTTCGGGCGGTCTTCGTCGATCAGGCTGGACAGTTCTTCAAGGGTCACCGGCTCGCCCAGCTTGGTTTGGGTGGTAGCGTAGTCGACCAGGGTCTGGGTCTTCTCGCGGGCCGATGCCTCCGGCAAGTCTTCGCTTTCGACGAAGTCGCTGAAGGCCTTGAGCAGGGTACGGGTTTCACCTGGGCCGTCGACGCCCTCCTGGCAGCCGATGAAGTCACGGAAGTAGTCGGAGACTTTCTTGCCGTTCTTGCCTTTGATGAACGAGATGTACTGCTTGGAATTCTGGTTGTTCTTCCACTCGGACAGGTTGATGCGCGCCGCCAGGTGCAGTTGGCCGAGGTCCAGGTGGCGCGATGGCGTCACATCGAGGTCCGCGTTCACCGCCACGCCTTCGCTGTGGTGCAGCAGGGCGATCGCCAGGTAATCGGTCATGCCTTGCTGGTAGTGGGCGAACAGGATGTGCCCGCCGGTGGACAGGTTGGACTCTTCCATCAGCTTTTGCAGGTGTTCGACGGCGATGCGGCTGAACGCCGCGAAGTCCTTTTCTGCTTCCAGGTACTGCTTCAACCAGCCACTGAGCGGGTAGGCACCCGATTCGCCGTGGAAGAAGCCCCACGCCTTGCCTTGCTTGGCGTTGTAGCTGTCGTTGAGGTCGGCCAGCAGGTTTTCGATGGCATCGGAGGCGCCCAGTTCGGTATCGCGTGCGTGCAGCACGGCGGGGCTGCCATCGGGCTTCTTGTCGATCAGGTGAACGATACAATGACGGATTGGCATGAAGTCCTCGGCGAGTCTGGGGGGCGGTGCACGGCCGCGCTGCAAAAGTCGTCCAGTTTACCCCAGAGACAAGGTGATGCAGTGGCCGGATGTTGGCAGAAATGCCGGTTGTTCGTTTTTTGTTCAGTTTTGTGCGTTTTAAGCTAAAACCCCCGAAAAACCTGCATTAAATCGAAGTGCGCAGCGGATATTTATCCATTCCTGTGGTAGCTTTGCGCGGTCTTGCGCCCCTCGCGTGGCGCATTGCTGGCAGCACGCTAGCGTCGTGTCGAACCAAACGCCGATTTACGTATCTACATACGCGATTGGCGCGGCCCTCCAGAATTCAGGGGCTGGCCCGATAACGTCGTAGCTCGCTGCTTAACTACTGAATTTGATAGGGAAGGAACATCACCATGGCATTGACCAAAGACCAACTGATTGCCGACATCGCCGAATCGATCGCCGCGCCAAAAGCCACCGCCAAAAACGCACTGGAGCAACTGGGCCAGATCGTTGCTGACCAACTGGAAAACGGCGCTGAAATCACCCTGCCAGGCATCGGCAAGCTGAAAGTCTCCGAGCGTCCTGCCCGTACCGGCCGCAACCCTTCGACTGGCGCTGCCATCGAAATCGCTGCCAAGAAAGTCGTCAAGTTCGTGCCAGCCAAAGTGCTGACCGACGCTATCAACAAGTAATTGTTGACGCTGTGACGAAACCGCGCCCGGGCTTGCCCGGGCGCGGTTTTTTTCAGCCTTGTGTTTTACGCCGTGCGTGCCAGGCCTGGCGCGCGTTGTCGTCCTGGAAGCTCCAGGCGACCATGCGGCTCTGCTTCTGCCCTTGGCCCATCTCGATGATGCGCACGGCCTTGGCGCCCGCTTTTTTCAGCGTAGCCTCGATGCCTGGCAGGTTGCTGGCCTTGGACACCAGGCTGGTGAACCACAGGACGCTTTCGGCGTACTGCGCGCTTTCCCCGACCAGTTGCGTCACGAAGCGGATCTCGCCGCCCTCACACCACAGTTCGTTGTTCTGGCCGCCGAAATTGAGCACGGGCAGTTTGCGCTTGGGGTCCTGTTTGCCCAGGTTTTTCCACTTGCGCTGGCTGCCGCGGGTGGCTTCCTCGCGTGAGGCATGGAAGGGCGGGTTGCACAGGGTCAGGTCGAAGCGCTCGTCCGCCTGCAGCAGGCCGCTGAGAATGTGCGTGCGGTTGGCCTGCTGGCGCAGAGTGATGGCCTTGCTCAGGCCATTGGCCTGGACGATGGCCTTGGCCGACGCCAGTGCCACAGGGTCGATATCCGAGCCCAGGAAGCGCCAGCGGTAGTCGCTGTGGCCGATCAGCGGGTAGATGCAGTTGGCACCCACGCCGATGTCCAGCGCGCGCACTTGGGCGCCTTTGGGGATCTCGCCGGCATTGTCTTCGCCCAGCAGGTCGGCGAGCACATGGATGTAGTCGGCGCGACCGGGGATGGGCGGACACAGGTAGTCGGCGGGGATGTCCCAGTGCTGGATGCCGTACTGGGCCTTGAGCAAGGCGCGGTTGAACACCCGTACCGCCTCGGGGTTGGCGAAGTCGATGCTGGGTTTGCCGTGCGGGTTGGTGATGGTGAAGCGGGCCAGGTCAGGGTGGGCCTTGATCAGGCTGGGGAAGTCGTAGCGACCCTGGTGGCGGTTGCGCGGGTGCAGGGTGGGTTTCTGGGTCATGGTCAGGTCCGGTGCTGCAGGCCTTGGGGCTGCTGTGCAGCCCTTTCGCGACACAAGGCCGCTCCTACAGGATAGCGGCGCCTTTCAAACCGGCGCCGTCCCTGTAGGAGCGGCCTTGTGTCGCGAAAGGGCCGCACAGCGGCCCCATCGGTCTATCAGATTGTTACAGCGCTGCAATCCGCGCATGCTGCTCGGTGAAGTTGGCCAGGGCCTGTTCGGACTCGGCCAGCTTGGCGCGTTCCTTCTCGATCACCGCAGGCGGTGCCTTGTCGACGAAGGCAGCGTTGGACAGCTTGCCGCCCACGCGCTGGACTTCACCCTGCAGACGCTGGATCTCCTTGTTCAAGCGAGCCAGTTCGGCGTCCTTGTCGATCAGGCCGGCCATCGGCACCAGTACCTGCAGATCGCCCACCAGTGCGGTGGCCGACAGTGGCGCTTCGTCGGCATCGCCAAGCACGGTGAACGACTCGACCTTGGCCAGTTTCTTCAGCAGGGCTTCGTTTTCCTGCAGGCGGCGCTGGTCGTCGGCATTGGCGTTTTTCAGGAACAGAGGCAGCGGCTTGCCCGGGCCGATGTTCATTTCGGCGCGGATGTTGCGCAGGCCGACCATCAGCTCCTTGAGCCACTCGATGTCACCTTCGGCAGCGGCATCGATGCGGCTTTCATTGGCCACCGGCCACGGCTGCAGCATGATGGTCTTGCCCTGAATGCCAGCCAGCGGCGCGATGCGCTGCCAGATTTCTTCAGTGATGAACGGCATGAACGGGTGCGCCAGGCGCAGGGCCACTTCCAGCACGCGCACCAGGGTGCGACGGGTGCCACGGGCGCGCTCGACCGGGGCGTTCTCGTCCCACAGCACAGGCTTGGAGAGTTCCAGGTACCAGTCGCAATACTGGTTCCAGATGAACTCGTACAGGGCCTGGCTGGCCAGGTCGAAGCGGAACTGCTCCAGCTGGCGGGTCACTTCGGCTTCGGTACGTTGCAGTTGCGAGATGATCCAGCGGTCGGCCAGCGACAGCTCGTAGGCTTCGCCGTTCTGGCCGCAGTCCTCGCCCTTGTCCAGCACGTAGCGGGCGGCGTTCCAGATCTTGTTGCAGAAGTTGCGGTAGCCTTCGACGCGGCCCATGTCGAACTTGATGTCGCGGCCGGTCGAGGCCAGCGAGCAGAACGTGAAGCGCAGGGCGTCGGTGCCGTAGCTGGCGATGCCGTCCGGGAACTCGGCCTTGGTCTGCTTGGCGATCTTCTCGGCAAGCTTGGGCTGCATCATGCCGCTGGTGCGTTTTTCCAGCAGGGCGTCGAGGGTGATGCCGTCGACGATGTCCAGCGGGTCCAGGACGTTGCCCTTGGACTTGGACATCTTCTGGCCCTGGCCATCGCGCACCAGGCCGTGCACGTACACGGTCTTGAACGGAACCTGAGGGGTGCCGTCCTCGTTCTTGATCAGGTGCATGGTCAGCATGATCATGCGCGCAACCCAGAAGAAGATGATGTCGAAGCCGGTGACCAGCACATCGGTGGAGTGGAACTTCTTGAGGAACTCGGTCTGTTCTGGCCAGCCCAGCGTCGAGAAGGTCCACAGGCCCGAGCTGAACCAGGTGTCGAGTACGTCGTCGTCCTGGCGCAGGGCAACATCGGCGCCCAGGTTGTGCTTGGCGCGGACTTCAGCCTCGTCACGGCCGACATAGACCTGGCCGGCCTCGTCGTACCATGCCGGGATGCGGTGGCCCCACCACAGCTGGCGGCTGATGCACCAGTCCTGGATGTCGCGCATCCAGGAGAAATACATGTTCTCGTACTGCTTGGGCACGAACTGGATGCGGCCATCTTCCACGGCGGCGATGGCAGGCTCTGCCAGCGGCTTGGTGGAGACGTACCACTGGTCGGTCAGCCACGGTTCGATGACAGTGCCCGAGCGGTCGCCTTTCGGCACTTTCAAGGCGTGGTCGTCGATGCTGACCAGCAGGCCCTGGGCGTCCAGGTCGGCGACGATCTGCTTACGCGCGACAAAGCGGTCGAGGGTGGCGTACTGGGCGGGCAGGGTGGTGTCGACCTGCTCGTTGACGCTGCCGTCGAGGTTGAAGGCCTGGGCATTGGCCAGGACCATCGCGTTCTTGTCGAAGATGTTCAGCAGCGGCAGGTTGTGGCGCTTGCCGACTTCGTAGTCGTTGAAGTCGTGTGCCGGGGTGATCTTCACGCAGCCGGTGCCGAATTCTGGGTCGCAGTAGTCGTCGGCGATGATCGGGATGCGGCGGCCGACCAGTGGCAGCTCGACGAACTTGCCGATCAGGGCCTGGTAGCGCTCGTCGTTCGGGTTGACCGCGACGGCAGCGTCACCCAGCAGGGTTTCCGGACGCGTGGTGGCAACCACCAGGTAATCCTTGCCTTCGGCGGTCTTGGCGCCGTCGGCCAGCGGGTAGCGCAGGTTCCACAGGTGGCCCTTCTCGTCGTGGTTTTCCACTTCGAGGTCAGAGATGGCCGTGTGCAGCTTGGTGTCCCAGTTGACCAGGCGCTTGCCGCGGTAGATCAGGCCATCTTCGTGCAGGCGCACGAAGGCTTCCTTGACGGCTTCGGACAGGCCGTCGTCCATGGTGAAGCGCTCACGGCTCCAGTCGACCGACGAGCCCAGGCGGCGGATCTGACGGCTGATGTTGCCGCCGGACTGGTCCTTCCACTCCCAGACTTTTTCCAGGAACTGTTCGCGACCCAGGTCATGACGGTTCTGGCCTTTGGCTTCGAGCTGGCGCTCGACCAGCATCTGCGTGGCGATACCGGCGTGGTCGGTGCCCGGCTGCCACAGGGTGTCGCGACCCTGCATGCGGCGGAAACGGATCAGGGCGTCCATGATCGCGTTGTTGAACCCGTGGCCCATGTGCAGGCTGCCGGTGACGTTCGGCGGCGGGATCAGCGCATAGATGTTGCCGAACGTGGTGCCGAACTCGTCATTGAAAAACGGGCCCTGCACCTCCGGTGGCAGGGTGTGGCGGATGTCCGCGACCTTCTTGCGGATCTGGT
>NZ_JAPFCE010000121.1:0-7253 GCF_026240895.1 Pseudomonas sp. DCB_AW | reverse complement strand
AGCAATCGAGGATTGATCTACTAAACGCGGGCTTCGCCAGCGACACCGCTACGTGGTATCGCTGGCGAAGCTATGCCTAGCGGGGGCCAACTTCAAAAAAATCCTCAAAGACAGTTGCTCCTACAGGGGGGCGTGCAGCTTTCAAGGGCAGTGTTAGCCCTGAGGTAGAGGTAATGAGCAGGGCGTTGGCTGGCGCGCGAGCCATGATGTTAGTCAGTTGAGGCCAGTGGGGTCGCTGTGCGACCCATCGCAGGCAAGCCAGCTCCCACAGGGGATAGCACCGGTCTTGAGAGCTGCACAGCCCTGTAGGAGCTGGCTTGCCTGCGATGGGCTGCGCAGCAGCCCCCTTCTACAATGGCCGCACCCGCTTTTAGATTGTGCGCGGGCGGGTGACGCGGTCTACCAGGTACACCAGGCCGTGATAGTCGATGCCGCTGTGGCTCGACAACCCGATTTCGCAGGTGCGGCTGGTGGAAATGCCTTCGCTGCAATACTGCACCGCATCCTTCAGGCTGCGCAGCGCGTGGGCATTGAGCTCCGGCGTGGTGAAGCCTTTATCACCGGCAAACCCGCAGCAGTGAATACCTTCCGGGATCACCACCTGGTTGCTGCAACGCCGCGCCAGGTCGATCAGCCCTTGGCTTTCGCCCAGGTGCTGGGTGCTGCAGGTCACGTGCACGGCCACCGGCTCTTCTTGGGGGGTGAACTCCAGTTTGTCCAGCAAGTGGGTGCGGATGAAGCGCACGGGGTCGTACAGGTCCAGGCGGGTGTCGCCCAGGTCTTGCACCAGGCGCAGGGTGCACGGGCTGGTGTCGCAGTAGATCGGGTCGAGGCCGCCGCGGCTGGCATGCAGCAGGGCGTTGATCAGTTCCTGGCGCTTGTGCTCGGCCTGCTCTGGGTAACCTTTGGAGGCGAACGGCTGGCCGCAGCAGAGGCTGTCGGCGTTGTCGGGGAATACGACTTGGTAACCGGCTTTTTCCAGCAGGGCGCGGGTCTTGTCCAGCAGTGAGCTTTGTTCGCGGTCGGCATAGGCGGGGCCCATCACGCGCGAGACGCAGGCGGCCAGGTACACGACGCGGGGGCGGGCGTCGTTGCTCGCTGGGCCGAAGTCGATGGCGCGCAGCGGCTGGGGCATGGCGGGCGTCCACTGGGGTAGCCGGCCGTTGCTGGCGTTGCTCAGCGATGCGGTCAGGCGGCTTAGGCGTGGGGCGCCGAGCAGCCTGCGGGCGGTGTTGGCGGCGGTGAGGGTGAGGCGGGCGCCACTCAAGGCCGTGTGGAAATGGTCGGCCAGCCAGTCGGCGGTTTTTTCGTGCTCGGCGGCCTGGCTGCGCAGCTTCTTCACCAGCTCGCCAGTGTTGATGCCGACCGGGCAGCGCTGGGCGCACAAGCCGGTGGCGGCGCAGGTGTCGAGGCCTTGGTATTGGTAAGTCTTGAGCAGTTCGCGGGTATCGAGGCCGGCGCGTTTCTTGGCCTGGATATCACGCCACATGACGATGCGCTGGCGTGGGCTGAGGGTCAGGCCTTTGGAGGGGCACACGGGCTCGCAGAAGCCGCACTCGATGCACTTGTCGACGATTTCGTCGGCAGCCGGCAGGGGCTTGAGGTTTTTCAGGTGGATGTCCGGATCGGTGCTCAACACCACGTCGGGGTTGAGGATGCCGTTGGGGTCGAGCAGGCGTTTGAGTGCCCACATCAACTGGTAGGCGTCATGGCCCCACTCCAGTTCCACGAACGGCGCCATGTTGCGCCCGGTGCCGTGCTCGGCCTTCAGCGAGCCACCGAACTCCACGGCCACCAGTTGGGCTACGTCGTCCATGAAGGCTTGGTAACGCGCGACTTCTTCGGGGCTGTTGAAGCCTTGGGTGAAGACGAAGTGCAGGTTGCCCTCAAGGGCATGGCCGAAAATGATCGCCTCGTCATAGTGGTGCTTGTCGAACAGCTGGATCAGGCGGTTGACGCCTTCGGCCAGTTGCTCGACGGGGAAGGTGACGTCTTCGATGATCACCGTGGTGCCGGTCTGGCGCACGGCGCCGACGGCGGGGAAGGTGTCTTTGCGGATTTTCCACAGCTGGTTGTACACCGCTGGGTCTTCGCTGAACTCGACCTTTTGCTCCAGGGGGTAGTCGGCAATCGACGCCATCACGTGGTGCAGTTGTTCGTGCAGCAGCGTCTGGCTGGCAGCGCGGGATTCGATCAGCAGCGCGCAGGCATTGTCTGACAGGCCTTTTACCCACAGGGGCATGCCGGGCATGTTTTGCACCGAGCGCAGGCTGCGGCGGTCGAGCAGTTCGACGGCGGAAACGGGCTGGCGCTTGAGCACGGTTACCGCGCGGCAGCAGCTCTCGACGCTGGGGAACACCAGTAAGGCGCTGGCCTTGTGTGGGTGGTCGGGCACGGTGTCGTAGGTGACGGCACTGATGAAGCCCAGCGTGCCTTCAGACCCGACCAGCAAGTGCTGCAGGATATCGAGTGGCTGGTCGTAGTCCACCAGCGCATTGAGCGACAGGCCGGTGGTGTTCTTCAGCCGGTACTTGTGGCGGATGCGGTCTGCCAGCTCGGTGTTGGCGCGGGTTTCGCGGCCCAGGCGGGCCAGGGCTTCCAGCAGGTTGGCATGGCTGTGCTCGAAGGCCGCGACGCTGGCCGGGTCTTCGCTGTCCAGGCGGGTGCCGTCGGCCAGTACCAGGCGCAGGCCGGCCAGGGTGTGATAGGTATTTTGCGCAGTGCCGCAGCACATGCCGCTGGCGTTGTTGGCGACGATGCCGCCGATTTTGCAGGCGTTGATCGAGGCGGGGTCTGGACCGATCTTGCGGCCATAGGGGGCCAGCCAGGCGTTGGCCTGGGCGCCGATGACGCCGGGCTGCAGGCGGATTTGCTCACCCTGGCCGCGGATCTCGCGGCCGTTCCAGTTGTCGCCGAGCACAATCAGTACCGAGTCGCTGATGGCCTGCCCAGACAGGCTGGTGCCGGCGGCGCGGAAGGTCACCGGCACGCGCTCGCGCTGGGCCAGCTGCAGCAGGCCGACCACTTCGTCTTCAGACTCGACGCGCACCACCAGCTTGGGGATCAGCCGATAGAAGCTGGCATCGGTGCCAAAGGCCAGGGTGGAGGTCGGGTCATCGAAACGGCGTTCGGCAGGTATCAGGCGCTCGACATCACGCAGGAACGCAGCGGGCAGGCTCATGCAATCTCCTCGCGGGGCCACGGCGTCTGGTGCGCCGCATGCCCCGGTCAATCAGGCGGTGTTTCGTGGGGGCGCGTTCAGGCGCCCAGTTCGCGGACCAGCGAGTCGCGGGTGATCTCGCTGATCGACTTGGCACCGGTCAGCACCATGGCCACGCGCATTTCTTTCTCGAACAGTTCGAGCAGGTTCTTCACCCCGGCTTCGCCATGCACGGCGAGGGCCCAGAGGAAGGCGCGGCCGATCAGCACTGTGTCGGCGCCCATGGCGATCATGCGCACCACGTCGAGGCCGCTGCGGATGCCGGAGTCGGCGAGAATCTTCAGGTCGCCTTTCACCGCGTCGGCAATCGCCGGCAGGGCGCGGGCGCTGGACAACACGCCGTCGAGCTGGCGGCCGCCGTGGTTGGACACGACGATGCCGTCGGCACCGAACTTGACCGCGTCGCGGGCATCGTCAGGGTCCAGGATGCCCTTGATGATCATCGGGCCTTCCCAGAAGTCGCGGATCCACTCCAGGTCTTTCCAGGAGATCGACGGGTCGAAGTTGTTGCCCAGCCAGCCGATGTAGTCGGCCAGGCCCGTGGGGTTGCCACGGTATTTGGAGATGTTGCCGAGGTCATGCGGGCGGCCCATCACGCCGACGTCCCACGCCCATTCAGGGTGAGTCATGGCTTGTAGCACGCGGCGCATCGGCCCGTTTTTGCCGCTCATGCCGGAGTGGGCGTCGCGGTAGCGGGCGCCGGGTACGGGCATGTCGACGGTGAACACCAGGGTCTTGACCCCGGCCGCCTTGGCCCGCTCCAGGGCATTACGCATGAAGCCGCGGTCCTTGAGCACGTACAGCTGGAACCACATCGGCCGGTTGATGGCTGGGGCGACTTCCTCGATCGGGCACACCGACACCGTCGACATGGTGAACGGGATGCCGTGGGCTGCGGCGGCGCGTGCGGCCTGGACTTCGCCACGGCGGGCGTACATGCCGGTCAGGCCGACCGGGGCCAGGGCCACGGGCATGCTCAGGGTTTCGTCGAACAGCTGGGTTTCCAGGCTGAGCTCGGACATGTTCTTCAATACGCGCTGGCGCAAGGCGATGCTGGCCAGGTCCGAGACGTTGTGGCGCAACGTGTGCTCGGCGTAGGCGCCGCCGTCGGCGTAGTGGAAGAGGAAGGGGGGCAGCTTGCGTTGGGCCGCGGCGCGATAGTCGGTAGAGGCGGAAATGATCATGGATTCTCGCAGCGTTGCTTGAGGGGAATGCCGGGCGCAGCGTGGCGCCCGGCCCCTTTCACTTTAGTGATGAACCAGCATGCCGGTCAGCCAGTAAGCCTGGATCAGGGTGATCAGGCCCACGATGGTGGCGAAGAACAGGCTGTGCTTGACGGTGAAGCGGAACAGGTCGGATTCCTTGCCCACCAGGCCGGTGGCGGCGCAGGCCACGGCGATGGATTGTGGCGAAATCATCTTGCCGGTCACGCCGCCGCTGGTGTTGGCGGCCACCAGCAGGGTGTCGTTGACCCCGATCTGGTGTGCGGTGGTGGCTTGCAGCGAGCTGAACAGGGCGTTGGACGAGGTGTCCGAGCCTGTCAGGAATACGCCCAGCCAGCCGAGGAACGGCGAGAAGAACGGGAACGCGGCGCCGGTGCCGGCCAGGACCAGGGCCATGGTCGAGGACATGCCCGAGTAGTTGGTGACGAAGGCGAAGGCCAGCACCATGCCGATCGACAGGATCGGCCAGCGCAGTTCCCAGAACGTCTCTTTGAAAGTGGTCAGACCAGTTTTGAAGTTGATCTTGAGCACCGCCATGGAGATCAGCGCCGAGAGGAAGATCGCGGTGCCGGTGGCGGAGATCGGGTCGAGCTTGAACACCGCTGGCATGGCGGTTGGCGCGGCCACGATCGGCGCGGTCTTGATCACCAGTTGGTCAAGGTGCGGGATGGCGAAGTTGAACACGAAGTTGTACATCGCACCGCCCGGCGCGAATGCGGCCTTGAATGGCTTCAAGGTCCAGATGGTTACTAGCACGGTGAGGATCAGGAACGGCGACCAGGCCTTGAAGATCTCGCCGAAGCTGTAAGGGCTTGGCTGGCTGCCGCCGGACTGCACGACGGCGGCGCCGACGCTGCCCTTGGCTTGTGCGAACGAGCGCTTGGGCTGCCAGACTTTGAGGAACAGGGTCAGGCAGATCAGGCTGGCCAGGGCCGAGGTGATGTCCGGCAGCTCTGGGCCGATGAAGTTCGAGGTGAAGTACTGGGTAACGGCGAAGCTCAGGCCGGCGACCAGGGCGGCGGGCCAGGTTTCTTTCACGCCGCGCAGGCCGTCCATCATGAACACCAGCCAGAACGGCACGAACAGCGACAGCAGCGGCAGTTGGCGGCCGGTCATGGCGCCAATGTGGAAGGCGTCGATGCCGGTGACCTGGCCGGCCACGATGATCGGGATGCCCAGCGCGCCGAAGGCGACCGGCGCGGTGTTGGCGATCAGGCACAGGCCGGCGGCGTACAGCGGGTTGAAGCCCAGGCCCACCAGCAGTGCGGCAGTGATGGCCACCGGGGCGCCGAAGCCGGCCGCGCCTTCGAGGAAGGCACCGAAGCAGAAGCCGATCAGCAGCACTTGCAGGCGCTGGTCGTCGGTGATCGATAGCACCGAGCTGCGGATCACTTCGAACTGGCCGCTCTTGACCGTGAGTTTGTACAGGAACACCGCGGCAACGATGATCCAGGCAATCGGCCAGAGGCCGTAAAGGAAGCCATAACCCGCGGCGGCGAAGGCCATGTCGACAGGCATCTGGAAGGCGAAGATCGCCACCAGGATCGACAGCGCGAGGGTGATGCTGCCGGCGACGTGGCCTTTGAGGCGGAACACGGCGAGGGCGAGGAAGAAGAACACGATAGGGATGACCGCCGCCAGTGCGGACAGGCCAAGACTACCAAGCGGGCTATAGAGTTGTTGCCAGGTTTGCATATGGGGTGGCCCCTAATTGTTGTTGGTCAGCACTGGCATTGGATAATTGGTAAGACCAATTTACAATGACTGGTCGCTAGGTTAAAAGCGCTGTCGTGGGTGTGTCAATTTGTCCGACACAAAACTTTGGTCGCGTGCCGATGAGTGGGCGTCTGATGGCCTTGGAAAAACCCAGGGTGATGGGTGTGTGCGCGGCGCGGATCGGCGAGAATAGGGCCCCCTGAAATTTGCCGGGGGTTTGTGGAGAGCATGTGATGGTTTTTGATCAGGTCCGCCAACGGCGCCTGTCCGACGACATCGTCGATCGGTTGGAAGGGATGATTCTCGAAGGCACGCTGACCTCGGGCCAGCGCTTGCCGGCTGAGCGCGTTCTGGCCGAACAGTTCGGTGTGTCGCGCCCGTCACTGCGTGAGGCGATTCAGAAGCTGGTGGCCAAGGGGCTGCTGATCAGCCGCCAGGGCGGTGGCAACTTTGTTGCCGAATCGCTGGGGTCGACGTTCAGCGACCCGCTGTTGCAGCTGCTTGAGCACAGCCCTGAAGCGCAGCGCGACCTGCTCGAATTTCGCCATACCCTTGAGGCGTCCTGCGCGTATTACGCGGCCCAGCGCGCCACCGAGCCTGACCGTGCACGGCTGAAAGAGGCTTTTGACACGCTGCAGGACTGCTACACCCGCGTTGACGAAGTGACTCGGGCAGAGGAGGGCGCCGCTGACGCGCGCTTCCACCTGGCGATAGCCGAGGCCAGCCATAACGCGGTCTTGCTGCATACCATCCGCGGTTTGTTCGACCTGCTAAAGCGGAACGTGGTGACCAATATCGGTGGCATGTACCAGCAGCGGACTGAAACGCGGGACATGCTGATCAGTCAGCACCGGGAGCTTTACCTGGCGATTGTCGAGGGCAGGGCGGAGGAGGCGCGGGAGGTTTCCAGCCGGCACATTTTGTATGTGCAGGAGGTGCTGGAGGAGGCGCACGAAGAAGCCCAGCGCGTGGCGCGGGCGGAGCGGCGCAGCGGGCGCTGAAGTTTGCATTTGCAGCACGGGCCTCTTCGCGGGGCAAGCCCGCTCCCACACGTAACCCACCGAATTTGAAGGCAGTGGGTTAACTGTGGGAGC
>NZ_JAPFCE010000120.1:0-8040 GCF_026240895.1 Pseudomonas sp. DCB_AW | reverse complement strand
CCGGTGCAGGCAAAGCAGATTGCTGCAGCCCGCACCGGCCTCTTCGCAGCACAAGGCTGCTCCTACACGCCGATGCAGGAGCTGCGGTTCTATTGATTGCCAGGTAACTCGATCACAAACCGCGTCCAGCCACCCTCGCACTCTGCCCGAATACGCCCACCATGCGCCTGCACGATCGACCGGGTAATCGCCAGCCCTAACCCGGCGTGCTCCGTGCTGCCTTCGCGCCGCGCCGGGTCTACCCGGTAGAACCGGTCAAACAAGCGGGGCAATGCAGCCGGTGCGATTGCCGCCCCGGTATTGGCCACGCAAACCCGTAACCCAGGCTCCAGCGTCACGCGTACCTGCCCACCGGGTGGGGTGAAGCGCAAGGCATTGTCGAGCAGGTTCGACAATGCGCGGCGCAGCATGGGGCGGTCACCCTGCAACAGCAGCTGGCCTTCGCGCAGCAGCGTCACGTCGCGGTCCTCGGCCAGCGGCGCGTAGTACTCCAGCAATGCATCGACATCTTCATGCAGTGCCAGCGTGGCTTGGCCAGGCACCAGCAGGCCATGGTCGGCCTTGGCCAGGTACAGCATGTCGTTGATCATCTGCGCCATCCACTGCAGCTCCTCCAGGTTGCCATGCAAGGCCTCGCGGTATTCCTCAAGGCTGCGCGGGCGGGTGAGGGTGACCTGGGTGTGGGTCAGCAGGTTGGACAGTGGTGTGCGCAGTTCGTGGGCGATGTCGGCGGAGAATGCCGACAAGCGCTGGAAGGCATCGTCCAGGCGCTGCAGCATGGCGTTCACGGTGGTGGCCAGTTCGGCCAGCTCTTCCGGCATCTGCGCCACTGGCAGGCGGGTGGTCAGCGAGCGGGCCGACACGCTGGCCGCAACCTGGCCCATCTGCCGCAGCGGCCTCAGCCCCCGGCGTACGGCCCAGGCACCGAGCAGGGCGGTGGCCAGGGCCGAGAGGCCGACCGTTAGCCAGATCAGGCGCTGCATGCCCTGCAGGAAGTGCTGATGGTGGGTGATGTCGAGGTACAGGGTCAGCTGCGCAGACTGCGGGTCGGCCGGGTTCAGGGGCATGGCCAGGCTGCGGTAGTCGGCGCCGTCGGTGTGCAAAGTGGCAAGCCCAGAGGGCGGCGTGGTGTTGGGCAATTGCGTGCGGCTGTCGAACCACGGCGTACCGTCATGGCCGCTGATGCGCAGGGCCAAGTCGGCCTGGTGGCTGAGCTCATCGCGCAGGGCGGGGAGGCGGGCGCCCAGTTCGGCGGGCCCGACGACGCCGGCCAGCTGCGTGCGAAACAGCGACAGGCGAGATTCCAGCAACTGTTGGTCGAGTTCGATGAAGTGCTGCTCGCTAGCACGGCTGAACAGCACGCCAGCCCCCAGCGAAACGGCAGCGGTGCAGGCCGCGAACAGCAGCGCCAGGCGGCTGCCGAGGGAAAGTCGGCGCATCAATCCTGACGCTCCTCCAGCACATAGCCCATGCCCCGCACGGTGTGGATCAGCTTGCTGGCGTGTGGGTCGTCGATTTTCAGGCGCAGGCGGCGGATGGCCACTTCGATGACGTTGGTGTCACTGTCGAAATTCATGTCCCAGACCTGCGAGGCAATCAGCGATTTGGGCAGTACCTCGCCCTGGCGCCGCAGCAGTAATTCGAGCAGGGCGAACTCTTTGGCGGTCAGGTCGATGCGCTGGCCGGCGCGCTCGGCGCGGCGGCGGATCAGGTCCAGGCGCAGGTCGGCCAGGCTCAAGGTGGTGTCCTGGCTCGGGCTGGCGCCACGGCGCAGCAGGCTGCGTACACGGGCCAGCAGTTCGGAAAAGGCAAATGGCTTGACCAGGTAATCGTCGGCGCCCAGCTCCAGGCCGTGCACACGGTCTTCTACCGCATCGCGGGCGGTCAGGAACAGCACGGGGGTGTCCAGGCCGGCCTGGCGCACTGCGTGCAAAATCTGCCAGCCGTCGCGGCCTGGCAGCATCACGTCGAGGATCAGCAAGTCATGGTCGCCGGTCAGTGCCAGGTGTTGGCCTGTTTCGCCATCGGCCGCCAGTTCGGTGGCAAAGCCTGCCTCGCTGAGGCCCTGGCTCAGGTACTGGCCGGTGCGGGCCTGGTCTTCAACGATCAACAGTTTCATGCAGTGTCCACAGTTCTGGAAGGGTGCGCGGCGGCTACCGGAAATGATACGTGACGATGTCGGCGCTCGCCCAAACTGACAAAGTTGTAATCTTCCTGTCAGGTAGCCGCCAGCCCCACCTGATTAAGGTGTTCTCATCACGTTGTGTATTTTGGAGTCATCATGAAACGCCTGTTCATCGCCGCCGCCCTTGCCGTGGCAAGCCTGCCCACGTTTGCGGGCAGTGCTGACAGTTTCGCCTTTGGCGAGCCTGCCCCGGCTGGCAAGGCCACCCGTACGGTCGAGGTGGTGCTCAAGGACATTGCCTTCGAACCGAAAAGCCTGGAGGTCAAGGCGGGCGAGACAGTGCGCTTCGTGCTGATCAATGAGGGCAAGCTGCCCCACGAATTCAACCTGGGCGACAAGGCCATGCATGCCGAGCACCAGAAAGAAATGATTGCGATGCAAGGCAAGCTGTTCACCGCAGGCATGAACCATGAAGGCATGGACCACGGCCAGATGAACCACGGCGAAGGCCACGGCCACGGCGGGGGCAACACCGTGCTGGTACCGCCTGGCCAGCGTGCCGAACTGACTTGGACGTTCCGCAAGTCGGCACCCATCGAGTTTGCCTGCAACGTACCTGGGCATTACCAGGCGGGGATGGTCGGGCCATTGACCATCGAGTGACATCAGGCCCAAGGCGGGGCGCAAAAACGGTAGACTAGGGGCATTTCGAACCTTCAGGTCAGTTTCCATGCATCCCGCCGCCGAACACTCCCCGCTGGGCAAGTCCAGCGAATACATCGCTACCTACTCCCCTGAACTGCTGTTCCCGATCCCGCGTACCGCCAAGTGGGCCGAGCTGGGCGTTACTGCCCAGACCCTGCCGTGGCAGGGCGTGGATTATTGGAACTGCTTCGAGCTGTCGTGGCTGCTGCCGTCGGGCAAGCCGGTGGTGGCGATCGGCGAGTTCGCCATTCCTGCAGACTCGCCGAATATCATCGAGTCCAAGTCGTTCAAGTTGTACCTGAACTCGCTGAACCAAACGGTTTTTGCCTCGATTGGCGAGCTGCAGGCCTGCCTGGAGAAGGACTTGTCTGCGGCGGCTGGCAAGCCGGTCGGCGTCAAGGTTCGCACGTTGGCCGAGGTGGAGGCTCAGGGCGTTGTGGCATTGCCGGGGCAGTGCATCGACGCGCTGGATGTGGCCATCAGCAACTATGAGCAGCCGCAACCGGAGTTGCTGCGTTGCGATGCGCAGCGTGTGGTTGAAGAGACCCTGCACAGCCATTTGCTCAAGTCCAACTGCCCCGTCACCGGCCAGCCGGATTGGGGCAGCGTGGTGGTCGAGTACAAGGGCAGGGCACTGGACCCTGCCAGCCTGCTGACTTACCTGATCAGCTTCCGGCAGCATGCCGACTTCCATGAGCAGTGCGTGGAGCGGATTTACCTGGACTTGAAGAACCTGCTGCAGCCGGAGCATTTGACGGTGTATGCGCGGTATGTGCGCCGGGGTGGGCTGGATATCAACCCGTACCGCAGCATGGGGGCGATCAGCCCAGTGAATGGGCGGTTGGTTCGGCAGTAAAATCACGGCCGTTGGGGGCGCTTCGCGCCCCATTCGCGGTCAAGCCCGCTCCCACAGGTTTTAGCGCAGCCCTTAGACCGCGCTGTCCTGCAGGAGCGGGCTTGCCCGCGAAAGGGGTGCGAAGCGCCCCCAGCTATTCAGATACCCATGCTGTGCAATGAGTTGAAAATATTGCGCAGGGTAGCGGCTAAATCTGGGTGGTCGAGCTCAAAACGATCGATCGCCAGATTGACCCCGTCTACCAGATTGTTGTCAGGCGTGGCTTCCTCAAGCTTCAGTTGCGCTTCGATCTGGCGCGCTTCTTCGTGCATTTCGGCCAGCTCCTCTTCCGAAAGCGGCACGTTACGGTCCAGTTGCTCGCGCAAGCTGTTCAGTCGCTCTTGCAATTCGCGGGCAGGCATTGGCTTTTCTCCATCAATGGCTTGGCAAGCCATGGACCTCAGCGAAGCGGCAAAGGTTCTGGCCTGCTTTCAATGTAATCCACTCGCAGCCGCTTTGCATGATCCGCGTCAAAGGTGCTGTATCAGGGTTTTTCGCCCTTGCGCCGACGCTGGGCGATGTCCTGCAGGCAGGTGTCCAGGGCTTCGAGGTGATCGATCACCGAGTGTACGCCCAGGCTGAACAGCGCGAGGGTGGCCTTGCCACGGGCCAGGTCTTGTTCCTGTTGGCTCATGGCTTGCCAATGCCGGGAGCTGAGGTCGCAGTGCGGGCTGCAGGCCGCCAGGCCCACGGTCCACAAGCCGGCGTTTAGGCCCGATTGCAGCAGCGCAGGGTCACCGCTAACCAGTACGCAGCCATCCAGGCGCGCGCTTTCCAGTGCCATCAGCGCCTGCCAGCAGGCGTTTGGCGCGGGCCAGCGCACGCCGTTGACCGCGTGCCCTGGCAGCCAGTCGGGCAGCACAGTGGCCAGGCGTTTGCCCTGTGTGGCAGTCAGGTCGTCCAGCCAGATGCAGGGCACCTGGCGCTGGCGCAGGCTGGTGAGCGTTGCCAGGGCGCCGGGCGCGGGCAGGGGGTTGCCGTTAGCACCCTGGACCAGGCAGCCACGCAGGCCAAACAGCACAGCAGTGAAGGCGGACGCATCGTGCATGGCAACTTCCCTGAAATAGTCCGCAGGCTATGCCGCTATTGTTACCAGCCGATGACGAGGCAACATACGTTCACAAAATCTTGAGCAAAAATGTGTAATGCTGGTGATCAGCCCGCAAGCCCTTATACTTGCGCCTTATCAGCAGCACGCCCGGTGCGGCTGCGGCCAAGAAATTCGATGGAGAGACATCTATGCGTAGGATCGGTGCCGGTGTGATCGAACGAGTCACCCAGGCCTGTGTCTGCGCCAGCTTGTTGCTGGCGCCCGTGGCGGCCACCCAAGCGGCCACCGAGGAAGACCCTTGGGAGGCGGTCAACCGCCCGATCTTCAGGTTCAACGATACGGTCGACACCTATGCCCTCAAGCCATTGGCCAAGGGCTACCAGGCAGTGACGCCGCAGTTCCTCGAAGATGGCATCCACAACATCTTCCGCAACCTGGGCGATGTCACCAACCTGGCCAACAATATTCTGCAGCTCAAGCCGCATGCGGCGGGCGTGGACACGGCGCGGCTGATCGTCAACACCACCTTTGGGCTTGGTGGCTTCTTCGACGTCGGCACCAAGATGGGCCTGCAGCGCAACGACGAAGATTTCGGCCAGACCTTGGGTTACTGGGGCGTGGGCAGCGGCCCTTACGTGGTTATCCCGTTGCTGGGCCCAAGCACCGTGCGTGACGGCCTGGCCAAGTACCCGGACAGCTACACCGAGCCCTACCGCTACATCAACCACGTACCGACGCGTAACACGAGCCTCGCGGTTGACGTCGTCGATACCCGTGCCAGCTTGTTGTCGGCTGAGAAGCTGATGCAGGGTGACAAGTACATCTTCATTCGCAACGCCTACCTGCAGAACCGCGAGTTCAAGGTAAAGGACGGCGAAGTCGAAGATGATTTCTGATTGTTTCTGATTTAAGCCATCGGGGCTGCCAAGCAGCCCCAGCGTCAATGCATCGCCAGGATGCGCAGGCCGAATTTCTGCTGCCCGTCGGGCTGGTCGGCGATCCACACCACCTCGGTGCTGGCATGCAGGCCTTTCAGCGCCTTGTGATCGGAATCGATCCTCACCTCAAGCGTATCCCCTACCTGAAAACGCTGCGGCGCCTGCACTTGCATGCCCCCGCTGGACAGGTCCAGGCACACCGCTGCGATCACCTGGCCTTGGTGCAACAGGCTGATGTCGGTGTCGATGCGCATGCGGATGAAATCGCGTTTTTCGCTGTGGCTTGAGGGTGTCTGGGGCATGCTGCATCCTTCCCTTTAGGTTGCGCGGGTCGGCTTTCTTATAACTCTCGGTGATTTGCCCTGTAAAGAGCAGCGAGCTCGACCCTTGCACGCTTGAAACGCCTGGCGGATGGGAGTACCGTCTGCGCCTTACAGGGTACCTCTGACAGTTGCCGGGCGGGTCTTCTTGTCCTACAACTCAAGTAGAGTGTTACCACAGAGTATTCCCGTAGCTGGCCGTCAGCCTTGCCGACACCGCTGCACCAACCTAAATCGGCGCCGTTCGCCCACATGCAGAAAACCAGTGCAACGCTGCTGATCATCGATGACGACGACGTGGTCCGTGCGAGCCTCGCCGCCTATCTTGAAGACAGTGGTTTCAGCGTCCTCCAGGCCGGTAATGGCCAGCAGGGGCTTCAGGTCTTCGAAGAACACCAGCCCGACCTCGTGATCTGCGATCTGCGCATGCCGCAGATGGGCGGGCTCGAACTGATCCGCCAGATCAGCGAGCGCGCGCCGCAACTGCCGGTGATCGTGGTGTCGGGTGCCGGCGTGATGAGCGATGCGGTCGAGGCCTTGCGCCTGGGCGCCGCCGACTACCTGATCAAGCCGCTAGAAGACCTTGCCGTGCTCGAGCACTCGGTGCGCCGGGCCCTCGACCGTTCGCGCCTGGTGCTGGAAAACCAGCGCTACCGCGACAAGCTCGAAGCCGCCAACCGCGAGCTGGAGGCCAGCCTGCACCTGTTGCAGGAAGACCAGACCGCCGGCCGGCAGGTGCAGATGAACATGCTCCCGGAAAGCCCCTGGGTGGCCGGCGAGTTTGCCTTCGAGCACCAGATCATCCCGTCGCTGTACCTGTCGGGTGATTTTGCCGACTACTTCCGCGTGGATGATCGGCGCATTGCCTTCTACCTCGCCGATGTCTCCGGGCACGGCGCCTCGTCGGCGTTCGTCACGGTGTTGCTGAAGTTCATGACCACGCGCCTGTTGTTCGAATTCAAGCGCGGGAGCAAGATGCGTGAGTTCAAGCCCTCGCAAGTGCTCAGCCACATCAACCGCGGGCTGATCAACTGCAAGTTGGGCAAGCATGTGACCATGGTGGGCGGCGTGATCGATGAAGACACCGGGCTGTTGACCTATGCCGTGGGCGGCCACCTGCCGCTGCCGGTGCTGTACACCCCGGGCAATACCCGCTACCTGGAAGGCCGCGGCCTGCCGGTGGGGTTGTTTGACGAGGCCAGTTACCAGGACCTGGTGGTGGAGCTGCCGCCGGTGTTCAGCCTCAGCTTGATGTCCGATGGCATTCTGGACCTTTTGCCAGGTGACACGCTCAAAGATAAAGAAGCCGCCTTGCCAGAAATCGTCAAGGCAGCGGGTGGCAGCCTGGATGGGCTGCGGCAACGATTTGGATTGGCTACGCTTGGGGAGATGCCGGATGATATCGCCCTATTGGTGTTGAGCAGGAACCTTCAATGAGTACCGGTAGAATTCAGTTCGCCGAGCAAAGCGGTACCTTTGTACTGAAGTTCGTCGGTGAAGTGCGCCTGACCCTGTGTTCGGCGCTGGATGCGACGATCGAGAAGATTTTCACCGCGCTGAACTTCTCGGCCATCGTCATCGATTTGACTGAAACCGAGAGCATCGACAGCACCACCTTGGGCCTGCTGGCCAAGTTGTCGATCCTGTCGCGCCAGAAAGTGGGGCTGCTGCCGACTGTGGTCACCACCAACCCGGACATTTCCCGGTTGTTGCAGTCCATGGGCTTCGATCAGGTGTTCAACATCGTCGATCGCCCGATACCGTGCCCAGAGTGCCTGACCGACTTGCCGTCGCAGGACCAGAACGAAGAAGTGGTGCGCTCCAAGGTGCTGGAGGCCCACAAGATCCTGATGGGGCTCAATGACTCCAACCGCGAAGCGTTTCATGACCTGGTGAATGCGCTGGAGCGGTCTTGAGTACGCTTTAAACCTGTACCGGCCTCTTCGCGGGTAAACCCGCTCCCACAGGGTTAGCGCTGCATCAGGAACTTCGGTAACCCTGTGGGA
>NZ_JAPFCE010000012.1:0-128356 GCF_026240895.1 Pseudomonas sp. DCB_AW | reverse complement strand
CCCCCCGCGCCAGCGCACCCCCCCCTCCCCCCCCCCCTCAGCACTCCACCTGAGCAGTGCGCCTTCCCTGTGGGAGCGGGTTTACCCGCGAAGAGGCCAGTACAGGTAGCTAAAACTACTGAGCCACCGCCCCTTCCCCAGGGCGGCCACCCACCACGAACCACAACGGCCAAAGCGCCAGCGCACCCGCCACACTCCCACAGGTTCAGCACGGGCCCTGAGCCTTGCGCTATCCCTGTGGGAGCGGGTTTACCCGCGAAGAGGCCAGTACAGGTAGCTAAAACTACTGAGCCACCGCCCCTTCCCCAGGGCGGCCACCCACTACGAACCACAACGGCCAAAGCGCCAGCGCACCCGCCATACTCCCACAGGTTCAGCACGGGCCCTGAGCCTTGCGCTATCCCTGTGGGAGCGGGTTTACCCGCGAAGAGGCCAGTACAGGTAGCTAAAATTACTGAGCCACCGTCCCTTCCCCAGGCCGGCCACCCACTACGAACCACAACGGCCAAAGCGCCAGCGCACCCGCCACACTCCCACAGGTTCAGCACGGGCCCTGAGCCTTGCGCTATCCCTGTGGGAGCGGGTTTACCCGCGAAGAGGCCAGTACAGGTAACTAAAACTACTGAGCCACCGCCCCTTCCCCAGGCCGGCCACCCACCACGAACCACAACGGCCAGAGCGCCAGCGCACCCGCCACGCTGGCTGCCAAGGCAAAGTGCAGCAGGCTGGCACCTGCCCCGATCATCGCCAGCAGTGCCCCACCCAGGCCCAGCAAGGCGATGGTGATCATCCCCAGCATGGCCGAGACCAGCCCCTTGCTCTGCTCGCTGGAGAACAGCGTCATGCGGTACAGCACGGCGTTGGCCACACCCAACCCCAGCGCGTACAGCGACATGCCAGCGACCACGCTGGTCACCGTCGGCCAGTACCAAGTCGCCAGCACCATCAACGACAGGCCTGCCAGGTAGGGCCACAGTGCGCCACGCACCAGGGCTGGCAGCGGATAACGGTCGGCAATGCGGTTGATGATCAGGTTGCCCATGATCAGCCCGCCGAACACCGGCAATTGCCACAAGGCATATTCCATCGTACTCAGCCCCTCATCATGGATGAGCAGCACCGGCGACAGGCCAATCCAGCCAATCAAAGGCAAGCCGACCAGGCCAAGGGCTGCGCTGCCGGCAACAAAGCGGCGGTTGGCCAGCAACTGGCCGTAGCCGGACAACAGTGGCAGCAGGTGAATTGGGGTGAACGGCAGCCGCGAACCATCGCGCCGCTCCACACCCAGGGTTTCCGGCATCAAGCGGTACAGCAGCACCCAGGCCAGCACCGCGCCGATGGCAAAGGCCACGAACAGCCAACGCCAGTCCAGCCATTGCAGCAGCAAGGTCCCCACCAGCGGGCCGAGCAGCGGCGACAGCAGGGCGATGTTGGCCAGCAGGGCCATCATGCGCACCGCGTCCGCTTCGCTGAACGCCTCGTTCAGGGCCGGGTAGCTGACCGTGACCACAAAGCCCAGGCCGATGCCCTGCAACAGGCGCAGCAAGTTGAACAAGCCGATGTCATGGACCCAGAAGGTCGCCAGGCACGCCACGCCAAAGAACACACACCCCCCCAACAGCAGCGGGCGACGGCCATAGCGGTCTGCCAGGGGGCCGATCAGCCACTGCAGGACCACGCCACCGAGCAGGTACAGGTTCAGGGCATGGGGGATGTATTCGGGGCTGGCGTTCAGGTCGCCGACCACCACCGGCATGGCCGGCATGACCGCGTCGCTGGCCAGGTAAGTGAGCAACTCGAACAGGGCCAGGGTGAGGCCAAACAGCAAGGCTCGGAGGGGGGTGATGTACAGCAGTGGTTTCATGGTGAGCTTCGGGTAGAGGCAGGTGGGGTCAGGCTATATGCCAGAAGTGGCGGGGTTTAGCTGTGAACAAGTGTAATGAGGTGGAAAAAACCGGGGCCGCTGCACGCCCCATCGCCGGCAAGCCGGCTCCCACACAGTTAGATGACAACCTGAACCTGTGGGAGCCGGCTTGCCGGCGATGGGGCGCACAGCGGCCCCGGCTTATTTGAACAGCAGTGTTACTGGGTAGCCGTCTCCTGCACCACACGAATCACTCGCTGCGGAAACGGAATATCGATGCCCTCGGCCTTCAACCGGTCACGGGCATGCTCGTTGAGCATGAACATCACATCCCAATAGTCGGACGTCTTGGTCCAGATACGCAGCGACACGGTGATCGAACTGTCGCCCAGCGTCGAAATCACCGCCTGCGGTGCAGGGTCGGCCAGCACACGCGGGTCCTGCGCCAGTTCCAGCAGCACGTTGCGCGCCTTTTGCAGGTCGGCCTCGTAATCCACGCCCACGTCGAACACCACTTTGCGGGTCGGCTGGCGGTTGGTGTTGGTGATGATGCCGTTGGACAGGCTGCCGTTAGGCATGATCACCGTCTTGTTGTCACCGGTGCGCAGCACGGTGTGGAAGATCTGGATGCTGTCCACGGTGCCGCTGACACCCTGCGCTTCAATCCAATCGCCAATGCGGAACGGGCGGAACATCAAGATCAACACACCGCCGGCAAAGTTCGCCAGGCTACCCTGCAACGCCAGGCCAATGGCCAGGCCGGCAGCACCGATAGCCGCAACGAAGGAGGTGGTCTCGATGCCGATCATCGACGCCACGCTGACGAACAGCAGGATCTTCAGGATGATATTGGCCAGGGTGCTGATGAACCCCTGCAATGCCAGGTCGGCATTGCGCAGGCCGACCAGCTTGCCCAGGCGCGCGCTGACCTTGTTGATGACCCACCAGCCGATGGCCAGGGTCAGCAACGCCAGGCACACGCGGCTGCCGTACTCCATGATCAACGGGACCCAGGCTTGGGATTGGCGGACCAGCTGATCGACTTCAGCGTTCAAATCCATGTTCATCTCCTGATGCCGAACGGCATGTGCACGGTAAAACTGGCCGCGGGCATTTCCGCGGCCACGGCCCCCATGGACATCATTACGCCATCGAGGTTCCTGGTGACGCTTCGATCAATCGCGGAAGTTGTTGAACTGCAGCGGCATGTCGAATTCCTTGGCGCGCAGGGCAGCGATCGCTTCTTGCAGGTCGTCACGCTTCTTGCCGGTGACACGCACCTGCTCACCCTGGATGGAAGCCTGGACCTTGAGCTTGGCATCCTTGATGTGGGCGACGATCTTCTTCGCCAGCTCTTTGTCGATGCCTTCGCGGAACTTGGCCTCCTGTTTCATTTCTTTGCCGGACGCATAGGCATCCTTGGTTTCCAAGCATTTGACATCGATCTTGCGCTTGACCAGCGCACCGCGCAGGATCTCGATCATCGCCTCGAGCTGGAATTCGGCCTCGGCGGTCAGCAGCACGGTCTGTTCCTTGTCCTTGAACTCGAAGCTGCCCTTGCCCTTGAGGTCAAAACGGCGATCGAGTTCCTTGACGGCGTTGTCTACAGCGTTCTGCACTTCGTGCTTGTCCAGTTCCGATACCACGTCGAACGAAGGCATGGGTATTCTCCAAAAATAAAAGCGCGCTCGGCCTGAAGATGGAGCACGCTGAGTTAGATGGTTAAAATGCGGGCTCATTATAACGGGTTGCGAAACGCATATGAGCAGCACCTGGCATATTCTCGGCGCGGGTAGCCTGGGCAGCCTGTGGGCTTGCCGCCTGGCGCGCGCCGGCAAGGCGGTACGTTTGATCCTGCGCGACGAGCAGCGGCTGCAGGCCTATCAACGTGTGGGCGGCCTGACCTTGTTCGAGCAGGACACCTCCAGGCATTACGCGATCCCCGCCGAAACGGCCGACGCCCATGGCCCTATTCACCGCCTGCTGTTGGCCTGCAAGGCGTACGACGCGGCGCCGGCCATCAAGCGCCTGGCACCGCGGCTGGCCGAAGGCGCAGAGCTGGTGCTGCTGCAGAACGGCCTGGGCAGCCAGGACGAGGTCGCCGACCAGGTGCCCCATGCCCGTTGCATCTTCGCCTCCAGCACCGAAGGGGCGTTCCGCGAGGGCGATTGGCAGGTGCGCTTCGCCGGCCACGGCTTCAACTGGCTGGGTGACCCACTCAAACCCGGGATCCCGGCGTGGTTCGATGACCTGCACGATGCCGGTATCCCGGCCGAATGGACCGTGGATATCCTCACCCGGCTGTGGCGCAAGCTGGCACTCAATTGCGCGATCAACCCGCTGACCGTGCTGCATGAGTGTCGTAATGGCGGCCTGCTGGAGCACTTGGCCGAAGTGACCGCCCTGTGCGACGAGCTGGCTAAGCTGCTGCACAGCTGTGGCCAACCCCAGGCTGCCGAGGACCTGGACGAAGAAGTGCAACGGGTGATCCTCGCCACCGCCGCCAACTACTCTTCCATGTACCAGGACGTGCGCGCAGGCCGACGTACCGAGGTTCATTACCTGCTCGGCCATGTGTGCCGCGCCGCCGAGCGGCATGGTGTGGCGTTGCCGGAGCTGGAACGCCTGCACCAGCGACTGGTCGATAACCTGCAGGCACGCGGCCTGCCCAGCGCCTGACGCTGGCCCTTTCAACCGGATACGGACACTGCCTTGCCCATGACCCTGCGCCAACGCCTGGAAAACCTCCCGGTCGGGCAAAAGCTGCTGGCGGCCCTGCTGGTGCTGCTGGTGACCATTCTGTTGGTGGCCAACCTGACCTTCATCAGCGCCGCCTACTGGATCACCCAGGAGAGCATGGCGCCCCAGGCGCTGCAGACCATCGGCCGGCTGATCGCCAACCCGCAGCTGTCGGCACGTGCCGGCGACAGCGCAGACAGCGCCAATGCCCTGCTCAAGGAGCTGGACAGCTACATGCCACTGCGCGCCGCCGCCGTCTACGGCGGTGACGGCCGCATGCTGGCGCAGCTGCAGCACGGCGAACCGCTGGCGTTGCCCAAGCGCTTTCGCAACATCGACGGCTGGCGCCTGATGGAATTTCGCAGCACGCAGTTGATTCGCATCCCCCGCGAAGCCGACCCACCTGCCCACCTGCTGCTGGTGGCCAGCAGCGAACTGCCGACCGCCTTCTACACCGGCACGCTCAGTGCCAGCCTCGGTATCCTGGTGTTCAGCATCCTGCTGTGGATCGTCGTTGCGCGGCAGATCAAGCGCCTGATCACCCAGCCGATCAACCAGCTCGAAGAGCTCAGCCGCCAGGTCACCCGCGAAGAAAGCTACGCCCTGCGTGCCCGCCGCGGCAACGATGACGAAATCGGCAGCCTGGCCGAGGCCTTCAACACCATGCTCTCGCGCATCGAGGCCCGCGAGCAGCAGCTCAAGCGCACCCGCGACGAATTCCAGACCGCCTATGACCAGGCCCAGGGCCTGGCCGAAGAAACCCGCCACACCAACCGCAAGCTGGAGCTGGAAGTCCAGGTGCGCAGCAAGATCGAGAAAAAACTCACAGGCTTCCAGAACTACCTCAACAGCATCATCGACTCCATGCCCTCGGCGCTGATCGCCCTCGACGAGCAGCTCTACGTCACCCAGTGGAACCACGAGGCCACGGTGCTCTCCGGAACACCCTTGGACGAGGCGCTGAACCAGCCGATCTTCATCGCTTTCGAGCCGCTCAAACCGTTTTTGCCGCAGCTCAAGGAAACCGTGGAGAAACACCGGGTGGCGAAAATCGAACGGGTGACCTGGCCCAAAGGTGAGGACCTGCGCCACTACGCCCTGACGTTCTATCCGCTGATGGGCGGCGGCGGCCGCGGCGTGGTGATCCGCATCGACGACATTACCCAGCGCCTGTCACTGGAAGAAATGATGGTGCAATCGGAAAAGATGCTCTCGGTGGGCGGCCTGGCTGCGGGCATGGCGCACGAGATCAACAACCCGCTGGGGGCGATCCTGCATAACGTGCAGAATATCCGTCGGCGCCTGTCCCCGGAGTTACCGCGCAACCAGGAGCAGGCCGAAGAGCTGGGCATCGACCTGCCCACCGTCAACCGTTACCTCGAAAGCCGCGAAGTGCCACAACTGCTCGACGGCATTCAACAGGCTGGCGCCCGGGCGGCCAAAATCGTCACCCACATGCTCAGTTTCAGCCGCCGCAGCAACCGCCAATTGGCGCCTTGCGACCTGCCAGCGCTGATCGACCAGGCTGTGGAAATCGCCAGCAACGACTTCGACCTCACCATTGGCTTTGACTTCAAGGGCCAGGCCATTGTCCGCCAGTTCGACCCACACCTTGGGCCAGTGCCCTGCACCGCCAACGAGCTGGAACAAGTGCTGCTCAACTTGCTGAAAAATGCCGCCCAGGCCATCCACCTGCGCCCGCAACCCTGCGACCCCGGGCGCATCACCCTGCGCACCCGGCTCAACCCACCCTGGGCCGAGATCCAGGTCGAAGACAACGGCGTGGGCATGCCTGAAGCGGTGCGCAAGCGCACCTTCGAGCCGTTCTTCACCACCAAAGAGATCGGCCAGGGCACAGGCCTTGGCCTTTCGGTTTCGTACTTCATCATCACCAACAACCACAAGGGGCAGATGGAGGTGCAGTCCACGCCCGGCCAGGGCACCTGCTTCACCTTGCGCCTGCCCCTCGGCCAGCCGGCAGCGACGGCACCAAACACCACGGAGGCATGACATGGGCTACCGCCTGTCGAAGATCTACACCCGCACTGGCGACAAAGGCGAAACCGGCCTGGGCGACGGCCGCCGGGTGCCCAAGGACCACCCGCGTATCGAAGCCATCGGCGAGGTGGATAGCCTCAACAGTCAGTTAGGGGTGCTGCTCGCCGGCCTGGCTGAGCAGGGGCTGGACGAAGTGAGCAATGTGCTTGCGCCCTGTCAGCACCGCTTGTTCGACCTCGGTGGCGAGCTGGCAATGCCCAGTTACCAGGCATTGAACCAGGCCGAGGTGGAGCGGCTGGAAGCGGCAATCGACGTGTGGAACGAAGAGCTGGGGCCGTTGAAGAATTTCATCCTGCCCAGTGGTTCGGCGTTGGTGGCGCAGGCGCATGTGTGCCGGTGCCTGGCGCGCAGTGCGGAGCGGCGGTGTCAGCAGCTGAATGCGCTGGAGCCGCTGGAGGGTGCTGGGTTGGCGTATATCAACCGGCTGTCGGATCTGTTGTTTGTGGCAGCGCGGATCATTGGGCGGCGGCAGGGGGTTGCCGAGGTGCTGTGGCAGCCTGCGCCGAAGCCTGAAGGCTGAGCGTGCTGGGGCTGCTACGCAGCCCATTCGCGGGCAAGCCCGCTCCCACCGGGCCCTCACAAGGTCTGAGCCTGCGCAGTTACCTGTGGGAGCGGGCTTGCCCGCGAATGGGCCGCACTGCGGCCCCAATCACAAGCGACTCAGATCTCAGGCCAGAACGCCCGGATCCCGGCCACACCCTGCGCGCCCGCTTCCCATGCCCGCTCACGATCACCCGGCCCTACCCCACCCAGCAAGAACACTGGCCGGCTGAAACCTGCAATCGCCCGCTGCGCCGCTTCCCACCCCAAAGGCACCGCTTCAGGATGCGTCTGGGTCGCCTGCACCGGCGACAAGGTGACAAAATCGACCCCCATCTGCTCGGCCAATGCCAGCTCTTCGGCACTGTGGCAGGACGCCGCCAACCAGCGGTGCTCAGGGAACGGCCGCCCCTTGGCGGCATACTTGCGCAACTGCGCAGCCGTGAGGTGCCAGCCGGCCGACGGGAAGTCGCCCAGCCACTCCAGCGGCCCTTTGAGCATCAATTGGGCCTTGCCACCGCACAGGCCGACCGCATCCACCGCCACATCGCGATACTTGGGGTCGTACATGTCCGGCGCTCGCAGCTGGATCAGCCGGGTACCGTTGGCCACGGCCTTCTGGATACCCTTGAGCATCTGCGGCACTTCCAGGCCCTCCGGCGTGATCAGGTACTGATCCGGCAGCCGTGCAGCGGCAACAATCGGCCTGTTGGCGGCAGGGAAGTCGTACTGCGCGAGGTCGCGCGGTGCTACCCACTCCAAAGGCTGGCCCTCGGCGCCATGGGGTTCACCGGTGAACGCTTCGACAACGCGAACGTCCAGCAGCACCTGTTTGTCCGGGTAGTCATGGCTGACCTTGATCAGCGCCCGCGACCGGGTCACGTCGATACCCAGTTCCTCGCGCAGCTCACGGGCCAGCGCCGCTTCGACGCTTTCGCCCTCTTCCACCTTGCCACCTGGGAACTCCCAAAGGCCGCCCTGGTGCTGGGTATCTGCCCGCCGCGCAATCAGAATGCGGCCATCGGCACCGCGGATCACCGCTGCTGCTACATGAATGCGTTTCACCCTTCGCGCTCCGCCAGGCCAGCCTGCTGCCAGGCTTTGAACGCCGGCCACTGGTAAATAGTCTCGATGTAAGCCGCCGCCTCTGCCGGGACTTCGACGCGGTAGCTGCGCAAGCGCACGGCCACCGGGGCGAAGTAGGCATCGACCAGGGTCGGCTTGCCGAACAGGAACGGGCCCGTGTCCTTGGCGACCAGGCGGCATTCGGACCACAGCGCGACGATACGGTCGATGTCGATCTGCACGTCCAGCGGCACAGACTCGAGGGCCTGGTCACGGGACAGGTCGAACGGCATCGCCCCGCGCAGGGCGAAGAAGCCACTGTGCATCTGCGCACAAGCCGAACGGGCTTGGGCACGGGCGGCCACGTCGGCAGGCCACAGCTGCGCTTCGGGGTGGCGTTCGTTGAGGTATTCGGCGATGGCCAGGGAGTCGGAGATCACGCCATGCTCGGTCTTGAGCAGCGGCACTTTGCCGGTGGCGGAGTAGGCGAGCAGGCGCTGACGGGTGTCGGGCTGGTTGAGTTTGATCAGGGTTTCTTCGTAGGGGACGCCGGCCAGTTCGAGGGCCAGGGCGCCGCGTAGCGACCAGGAAGAATACAGCTTGTCGCCGATGATCAGGTGATAGCTCATGGTTCGGCTCCATTTGTCGGGGTTTTGGGGCTGCTTCGCAGCCCTTCGCGACGCAAGGCCGCTCCTACAGGTACAGCGCAGACCGGTGTAGGAGCGGCCTTGTGCCGCGAAGGGCCGCAAAGCGGCCCCAATTGAATCACGTGCGGTATTCGGCGTTGATCTTCACGTACTCGTGGGACAGGTCGGTGGTCCAGATGGTTTCGCTGCACGCACCACGGCCCAGTTCGATGCGGATGGTGATCTCTTCCTGGGCCATGACCGCAGAGCCTTGCGCTTCGGTGTAGCTCGGGCTGCGCCCGCCTTGGCTGGCAATGCAGACGTTGTCCAGGTACACATCGATCAGGCTGACATCCAGCTCCGGCACGCCCGCACGGCCGACGGCGGCCAGGATGCGGCCCCAGTTGGGGTCAGAGGCGAACAGTGCGGTCTTGATCAGCGGCGAGTGAGCGACGGCGTAACCGACGTCCAGGCATTCCTGGTGGTTACCACCCCCGTTGACCTGCACCGTGACGAACTTGGTGGCGCCTTCGCCATCACGGACGATGGCCTGGGCCACCTCCATGCACACGTCGAACACCGCCTTTTTCAGGGCTTCGAACAGCGCACCGCTGGCTTCGGTGACTTCTGGCAGGTTGGCCTTGCCGGTGGCGATCAGCATGCAGCAGTCGTTGGTCGAGGTGTCGCCGTCGATGGTGATGCGGTTGAACGACTTGTTGGCGCCGTCGAGCATCAGGTCCTTGAGCACCTTGGGTGCGACCTTGGCGTCAGTGGCGATGTAGCCGAGCATGGTGGCCATGTTCGGGCGGATCATGCCGGCGCCTTTGCTGATGCCGGTCACGGTCACGGTCACGCCATCGTGCTGGAACTGGCGGCTGGCACCCTTGGGCAGGGTGTCGGTGGTCATGATGCCCGTGGCAGCTTCAGCCCAGTTGTTTTCCGACAGGTTGTCCAGGGCGGCCTGCAGGGCGCCTTCGATCTTCTCGACCGGCAGCGGCTCGCCGATTACGCCAGTGGAGAACGGCAATACCGACTCGGCCGGCACGCCGGTCAGCTCGGCGAGCTTGGCGCAGGTGCGCTCGGCAGCGGCCAGGCCCGGTGCACCGGTACCGGCGTTGGCGTTGCCGGTGTTGGTCAGCAGGTAACGCACAGTGCCCTGAACACGCTGCTTGGAGAGGATCACCGGTGCTGCGCAGAAGGCGTTGAGAGTGAACACGCCAGCGACGCTGGAGCCTTCGGCACAGCGCATGACCACCACATCCTTGCGCCCAGGGCGCTTGATGCCGGCAGAAGCGATGCCGAGTTCAAAACCCGGAACCGGGTGCAGGGTGGGCAAAGGACCAAGACCAACAGCCATTAGAGCGCTCCTAGAAAATTCGGTTGATTGCAAAAAGCGGGGCCGCTTCGCGCCCCATCGCGACACAAGGCCGCTCCTACAGGGGCGTCGTGATGCCTGTAGGAGCGGCCTTGTGTCGCGAAAGGGCCGCAAAGCGGCCCCCGGTTGTGTCACGTTACTGCGAGTGGATCAGATCATTCAATCTGACCATGGCAATGCTTGAACTTCTTGCCCGAACCGCACCAGCATGGCTCGTTACGGCCCAGCTTCTGGTCGTTGCGCACCGGCGCTGCGGCCACGGCCACTTCGGCGCCCTCCTCGTTCAACTCCTCGCTTTCAAGGCCTGGCGCGGCGGCATGCTGGAACTGCATACGGCTGGCCAGTTCTTCGGCCTCGCGGCGCAGGCGGGCTTCTTCTTCGATCGGGTCTTCGCGGCGCACCTGAACGTGCGACAGCACGCGGATGGTGTCGCGCTTGATCGACTCGAGCAGCTCCTGGAACAAGGTGAACGACTCGCGCTTGTACTCCTGCTTCGGGTTCTTCTGCGCATAACCGCGCAGGTGAATGCCGTGGCGCAGGTGGTCCATGGTCGACAGGTGGTCTTTCCACAGGTCGTCCAGCACGCGCAGCAGAATCTGCTTCTCGAAGGTACGCAGGGCGTCGATGCCGGCCTGGTCTTCCTTCTCGGTGTAGGCGCTGGTGATCTCGCTCAGCAGCTTCTCGCGCAGGGTCTCTTCGTAGAGGTGGTCGTCCTCATCCAGCCACTGCTGGATCGGCAGCTTCATGGCGAAATCGCTCGACAGCGAAGCTTCCAGGCCGGCCACGTCCCACTGCTCGGGCAGCGATTGCGGCGGGATGTGCTGGCTGATGGTAGCGTCCAGCACTTCCTTGCGGAATTCGGCGATGGTATCGCCAATGTTCTCGGCCGCCAGCAGGCTGTTGCGCATGTGGTAGATCACCTTGCGCTGCTCGTTGGCCACGTCATCGTATTCGAGCAACTGCTTGCGGATGTCGAAGTTACGGCCCTCGACCTTGCGCTGGGCTTTTTCGATGGCGTTGGTGACCATGCGATGCTCGATCGCCTCGCCAGACTGCATGCCCAGCGCCTTCATGAAGTTCTTCACCCGGTCGGAGGCGAAGATGCGCATCAGGCTGTCTTCGAGCGACAGGTAGAAGCGGCTGGAGCCCGGGTCACCCTGACGGCCGGAACGACCACGCAGCTGGTTGTCGATACGGCGCGATTCGTGACGCTCGGAAGCGATCACGTGCAGGCCACCCGACTCGATAACCTGCTGGTGACGCTTCTGCCAGTCGGCCTTGATCTGGGCGATCTGCTCAGGGGTCGGGTTGTCCAGAACGGCCACTTCGGCCTCCCAGTTACCGCCCAGCAGAATGTCGGTACCACGGCCGGCCATGTTGGTGGCGATGGTCAACGCGCCTGGCGCACCGGCCTGGGCGATGATCTCGGCTTCCTTCTCGTGGTACTTGGCGTTGAGCACCTTGTGCTCGATGCCTTCCTTCAGCAGAAGGTTGGACATGTGCTCGGAGGTCTCGATGGTGGCGGTACCCACCAGCACCGGACGGCCCTGGGTCATGCTCTCTTTGATGTCGGCAATGATCGCGGCGTATTTCTCGTCGGCGGTCAGGTACACCAGGTCGTTGAAGTCCTTACGCGCCAGCGGCTTGTTCGGCGGGATCACCATCACGTTCAGGCCGTAGATCGACTGGAACTCGAACGCTTCGGTGTCGGCGGTACCGGTCATGCCGGACAGCTTGGTGTAAAGACGGAAGTAGTTCTGGAAGGTGGTCGACGCCAGGGTCTGGCTCTCGGCCTGAATGTTCAGGTTCTCTTTGGCCTCGATGGCCTGGTGCAGGCCTTCGGACAGGCGACGGCCAGGCATGGTACGGCCGGTGTGCTCGTCGATCAGCAGGACTTGGCCGTCCTGGACGATGTACTCGACGTTGCGGTGGAACAGTTTGTGCGCGCGCAGGCCGGCGTAGACGTGGGTCAGCAGGCCCAGGTTGTGCGCCGAATAGAGGCTCTCGCCTTCGGCCAGCAGGCCAGCCTGGGTGAGCATCTCTTCGATGAACTGGTGACCGGCTTCGTTGAGTTCGACCTGGCGGCTCTTCTCATCGATGGTGAAGTGGCCTTCCTGGGTGACCTGGCCTTCGACTTCTTCGATGTGCTGGGTCAGGCGCGGGATCAGGCGGTTGATCTCGATGTACAGCTTGGAGCTGTCCTCGGCCTGGCCAGAGATGATCAGCGGGGTACGGGCTTCGTCGATGAGGATCGAGTCGACTTCGTCGATCACCGAGAAGTTGAGTTCACGCTGGAACTTCTCTTCCTGGCTGAACGCCATGTTGTCGCGCAGGTAGTCGAAACCGAATTCGTTGTTGGTGCCGTAGGTGATGTCGGAGGCGTAGGCAGCGCGCTTTTCTTCCGGCGGCTGGAAGGCCGAGACGATGCCCACGGACAGGCCGAGGAACTCGTACAGCGGGCGCATCCAGTTGGCGTCACGGCGGGCCAGGTAGTCGTTGACGGTGACCACGTGCACGCCTTTGCCGGACAATGCGTTGAGGTACACGGCCAGGGTACCGACCAAGGTCTTGCCTTCACCGGTGCGCATTTCTGCGATCATGCCCTCGTGCAGGGTCATGCCGCCGATCAGCTGCACGTCGAAGTGGCGCATGCCCATGACGCGCTTGCCGGCCTCACGGGCGACGGCGAAGGCTTCGGGCAGCAATTGGTCCAGTGTCTCGCCTTTGGCCAAGCGCTCCTTGAACTCTGCGGTCTTGCCCCGCAGTTGCTCATCGGAGAGGGCCACCATCTTCTCTTCGAAGGCATTGACGATAGTCACCGTCTTGAGCATGCGTTTGACTTCACGCTCATTCTTGCTTCCAAAAAGTTTCTTTAACAAAGGCGCAAACATATCGGCAGGATCTTCCACACGTAGGGATGGAGGGCGGCCCCATGAGTCGCCCGTGCAGCCCTGAGGCCGCATGCGAACGAGCATTCTACCCGGAAACGATGGTGAGGAAAGTGGTGGATTTCCACGATGCTGATACAGCGTTTTGGCAGGGGCGTTTCTTAGATAGGGTCATTTTCCCTGAGTTCAAGGCTCAGCAAGATGAAACGTATCGAGAATGAGTCTTACCTTGCGTGGTCTGTACCGGCGAAGAGGCCGGTGCAGGCAACAGAGGTGTTAAACTGCCGCTCTTGTAACCTCCTGCGACCACCATGGCCTACAAACCCTCCCCTGCCCAGCTACCGTCCGCCCTGCTGCGCCAGGTGCGCCCGCTGCGCCTGCTGCTGAACCAGGCCGAACGCCTGGAACACCTGCAGCGCCTGCTGGAAAGCCAGCTGCAACCGGCTGCCCGCGAGCACTGCCACGTGGCATCGTGGCGTGATGGCGTATTGTTGCTGGTGGTTACCGACGGCCATTGGGCTACTCGCTTGCGCTATCAGCAAAAGCGCCTCATGCGCGAATTGCAGGCCATGGAAGCGTTCGGCAACCTGCGGCGCATCTTGTACAAGGTGCAACCGCCATTGGTGCCTGCCAAGCGTGGCGGGCATGCTGCGGCGCTGTCGAGCAATGCCGCCGAAAGCCTTCGCGATACCGCCGAGGGGATTGCCGACCCGAAGTTGCGCGCTGCCCTGGAACGCCTTGCCAGCCACGCCCGGGATAAAGGCTGAAATAAAAAAGGCCACCCGAAGGTGGCCTTAATGAACTAGAGAGTGTTCGAACTTACACGGCCGCAACAGGGCGCATGTACGAGATCGGTGCCGTGCTGGCATCTTCGAAAGTGACCACTTCCCAGGCATCGGTTTCAGCAATGAGCTTGCGCAACAGTTGGTTGTTCAGCGCGTGCCCGGACTTGTAGCCCTTGAACTCGCCGATCAGGCTGTTGCCCAGCAGGTAGAGGTCACCGATGGCGTCGAGAATCTTGTGCTTCACGAATTCGTCTTCATAGCGAAGGCCGTCTTCGTTCAACACGCCTGTCTCGTCTACCACGATGGCGTTTTCCACACTGCCGCCCAACGCAAGGTTATGCTTGCGCAGGTACTCGATGTCCCGCATGAAACCGAAGGTGCGGGCACGGCTGACTTCTTTCACGAACGACGTGCTGGAAAAATCGACACTGGCGCTCTGGGTCCGGCCGCTGACGACCGGGTGATCGAAGTCGATCTCGAAGCTCACCTTGAACCCGTCGAAAGGCAGGAAGGTAGCGCGCTTGTCGCCCTCCTCCACTGTCACTTCGCGCAGGATGCGGATGAACTTCTTGGCTGCGTCCTGTTCTTCCAGGCCGGCAGACTGAATCAGGAATACAAAGGGTCCGGCGCTGCCATCCATGATCGGCACTTCCGAGGCGGAGAGCTCGACGTAGGCGTTATCGATGCCCAGGCCCGCCATGGCGGAGAGCAGGTGCTCGACCGTATCGACCTTGACGTCACCGTTGACCAACGTCGTCGACATGGTTGTCTCGCCAACGTTGGCCGCACGCGCTGCGATTTCGACCACAGGGTCGAGATCAGCGCGGCGGAAGACGATGCCGGTGTCAACAGGTGCAGGCTTGAGGGTCAGGTATACCTTCTCCCCGGAGTGCAGACCGACACCTGTGGCACGGATGGTATTCTTCAGGGTGCGTTGTTTAATCATGGCATTGGCCGCTTCAGCGCAAATTGCGAACAGGTATCAACAAAGGCTGGGGATGATAACAGACCCGACCTTTGCTGAATACCAATCACCTTTATACCCCTGATAAATTCCATTAATCAGCCTGACGACGCAGGAAAGCCGGGATATCAAGGTAGTCCAGGTCATCCTGAGGGTTGAGTTTAGCTGCCGCGGCGGCACCTGCATGGGCCTGGTTGCGCATTACAGTCGGGCGCTCCAGGTCACGGTAGTTGACCGCAGGCTGCTCCTGGCGAACCGGTGCCGGGTTGGAAGCCTCGTACGCCTGTTGAGCGGTCTGCAGGGTGTTGTCCACCACTTTGACCGGCTTCTCGATGCGTGCGCCCAGGCCAGTGGCGACCACGGTGACGTGCAGCTCATCGCGCATGTCTGGGTCGATCACGGTGCCGACCTTGACCATCGCGTGGTCAGAGGCGAAGGCTTCGATGATGCTACCTACGTCGGAGTACTCACCCAGCGACAGGTCAGGGCCGGCGGTGATGTTCACCAGGATGCCGCGGGCGCCCTGCAGGTTGACGTCTTCGAGCAACGGGTTGCGGATCGCCGCCTCGGTGGCTTCACGCGCACGGTTCGGGCCGCTGGCGCAGCCAGTACCCATCATCGCCATGCCCATTTCACCCATCACGGTACGCACGTCGGCGAAGTCGACGTTGATCATGCCAGGGCGCTTGATGATGTCGGAGATACCGCGCACGGCACCGGCCAGCACGTCGTCAGCCTTGGCAAAGGCGGACAGCAGGCTGGCATCCTTGCCCAGGATGGTCAGCAGCTTCTCGTTGGGGATGGTGATCAGCGAGTCGACGCTCTCGGCCAGCATGCGGATGCCTTCATCGGCGATCTGCATACGTTTGCGACCTTCGAACGGGAACGGACGGGTCACCACGGCGACGGTGAGGATGCCCATTTCCTTCGCCACTTCGGCGATGATCGGGGCTGCACCGGTACCGGTACCGCCACCCATGCCGGTGGTGATGAACACCATGTTGGTGCCCTGCAGCACCTCGGCGATGCGCTCACGGTCTTCCAGCGCGGCCTGACGGCCGACTTCTGGATTGGCACCTGCACCCAGGCCTTTGGTCACGCCAGTGCCCAATTGCAGGATGGTACGCGCGCCGATGTTTTTCAGCGCCTGAGCATCGGTGTTGGCGCAGATGAATTCCACGCCTTCGATGCTGCTTTTGACCATGTGGTTGACGGCGTTGCCGCCACCACCGCCGACGCCGATCACTTTAATGACCGGACTTTGCGGGACGTTGTCTACGAGCTCGAACATTTTCCCTCTCCTTACAGTTCTCTAGTTGTTGCGCCTACCACTACTGCTTTGAAACTTAGAAATTGCCCTGGACCCACCGCTTGAAGCGCTCAAGCACTGGGGCCTTCGGTTCATCGCCATAGCTGTTGCTGCTGCTGTTGCTGTTACCGGTCAGGACCATGTCCTCGGACTGCTTCAGCAGGCCGTAGGTGAGCAGGCCCACGCCGGTGGAATAGATCGGGTTGCGCACCACGTCGCTCAGCCCCCGAACGCTGTGCGGTACGCCCAGGCGTACCGGCATGTGGAAGATTTCCTCGGCCAGTTCAACGGCGCCTTCCATCTTCGCGGTGCCGCCGGTCAGGACGATGCCGGCCGGCACCAGGTCCTCGTAGCCGCTACGGCGCAGTTCGGCCTGGATCAGGGTGAACAGCTCGTCATAACGCGGCTCTACCACTTCGGCCAGGGCCTGGCGCGACAGCTCGCGCGGTGGGCGATCACCCACGCTCGGCACCTTGATGGTTTCGCCGGCGCCGGCCAGCTTGGCCAGTGCGCAGGCGTAGCGGATCTTGATTTCTTCGGCGTACTGGGTCGGAGTGCGCAGGGCCATGGCGATGTCGTTGGTCACCTGGTCGCCGGCAATCGGGATGACCGCGGTGTGGCGGATCGCGCCTTCGGTGAAGATGGCGATGTCGGTGGTACCGCCACCGATGTCCACCAGGCACACGCCGAGCTCTTTTTCGTCGTCGGTCAGCACCGAGTAGGCCGACGCCAGCTGCTCGAGGATGATGTCGTCGATTTCCAGGCCGCAGCGGCGTACGCACTTCTCGATGTTCTGCGCCGCGTTGACCGCACAGGTGACCACGTGGACCTTGGCTTCCAGGCGCACGCCGGACATGCCCAGCGGCTCGCGCACGCCTTCCTGGTTGTCGATCACGTAGTCCTGCGGCAGGGTGTGCAGCACGCGCTGATCAGCCGGGATGGCCACGGCCTGGGCGGCGTCGAGCACGCGCTCAAGGTCAGCAACGCTGACCTCACGGTCGCGAATGGCAACAATGCCGTGGGAGTTCAGACTGCGGATATGGTTGCCGGCCACGCCGACGAAGGCCGAGTGGATGCGGCAGCCCGCCATCAGCTGCGCTTCTTCCACCGCGCGCTGGATCGACTGCACGGTCGACTCGATGTTCACCACCACGCCCTTCTTCAGGCCGCGGGACGGATGGGTACCGATCCCGACGATCTCCAGGGTGCCGTCTTCGCCCACTTCGCCGACCAGCGCCACCACCTTGGAGGTGCCAATGTCCAGCCCGACGATCATTTTGCCGCTATGCGCGTTTGCCATGGTCCTGCCTCTCTCTAATTCTTCGCAACGGCGGGTTGGGCCGTCGTCGGTGCAATCGGTTCCCGCCAACCAACGGCAAGTCCGTTGGCGTATCGCAGATCGATGCGGGCGATGTTGGTGATCTGCTCTTTAAGCGTCTTGTCGTAAATGGCAATGAAACGGCGCATCTTCTCCACCAGATGGTCGCGCCCCAACAGCAGTTCGATACCTGGCCCGGTGCTGCCCGCACCGGTGGTCAGGAACCAGCTGCCTCGCTCGCGCAGTTCCAGGCGAGCGATGGAAAAGCCCATGGGGCGCAGCATCTGGCTCAATACCTGATACTGCTGCATGACTTGTTGCTGAGCACGCTGCGGCCCGAACAGCTGCGGCAGGTGCTCATAGTTGGCCAGCTCACGCGGGGTAAAGGCCTGGCCCTGGTTATTGAGCAAGGCTTCGTCACCCCAGCGTGCCACTGGCAGCTGTTCTTCCAGGCGGATCACCACCTCGTCCGGCCACACGCGCCGCACCTCGGCGTGAGCGATCCACGGCATCTGCTCGAGCTCTGCGCGCATCGCCGGCAGGTCGACACTGAAGAAGCTCGCCGCCATGAACGGGGCGATCCGCTGCTGCACCGCCTGCTGGCTGATGTAGCTGAGGTCGCCCTGCACCGCGATCTTGGTGATCGGCCGGTCGGCGTAGGGCATCAGGCGAATGGCGCCCTCATAGGCGCCGAAGCCTGCTGCCACCAGCAGCACCGGCCAGAGCAGGCGCTTGAGTCCACTGAAGTTGGCCTTGGGCAGGCGCGCCGACATGGGCTCTTTGGCCACCATTCGACTGGCACCGCGCGGCACCGGCTTGTTACGGCCGGTGGCGGGTTGCTGATGACGTAACATCGCGCCTTGCATGGCTGTTAACCTCGCGTCTCGACGCTGGCGGCCAGGATTGCCAGCACCAGTTGCTGGAAGTCCAAGCCGGCCGCGCGGGCCGCCATGGGCACCAGGCTATGATCAGTCATGCCGGGTGCGGTGTTGACTTCGAGCAGCCAGAACCGGCCCTGCTCGTCCTGCATCACATCCAACCGCCCCCAGCCTTCGATGCCGATGGCATCGCAGGCGCGCGCGGTCAGGTCGATGAGTTCCTGTTCCTTGACGCTGTCCAGGCCGCACGGAATGCGGTACTGGGTATCGTTGGCGATGTACTTGGCGTCGTAGTCGTAGAACACGTGCGGCGTACCCAGGGCGATCGGCGGCAGCACCTGGCCGCGCAGTACCGCGATGGTGAACTCCGGCCCGTGGATCCACTGCTCCACCAGTACCTGGGAATCGTATTTGGCGGCGTCCTGCCAGGCGGCGACCAGTTCCTGCTCGCTGTTCACCTTGGCCATGCCGATGCTAGAGCCTTCATGGGCGGGTTTGACGATAAGCGGGAAGCCCAGTTCCATACTGGCCTTCAAACAATCGCTTTCGCTGGCCAATACCGCGTGGCGCGGGGTCGGAATGCCCAGGCTCTGCCACACCTGCTTGGTGCGCAGTTTGTCCATGGCCAGGGCCGACGCGAGGATGCCGCTGCCGGTGTAAGGGATGCCCAGGCACTCGAGCAGGCCTTGCATGCTGCCGTCTTCACCGCCACGGCCGTGGAGGATGATGAAGGCGCGGTCGATCTTCTCGCTTTGCAAGCGGTCGAGCAGGTCGTCGCCCACATCGATGGCAACCACGTCGACACCGGCGCGGGTCAAGGCGTCGATCACGGCGGCGCCGGACTTGAGCGAGACTTCACGCTCGGCACTCTTGCCGCCGTACAGCACGGCGACGCGGCCGAACGCCTTGACGTCCAGGGTCGAGTGCAGCTTGTCGTAGGCGCTGGTCATTTCGACTTCTCCTGCTTGGCGCCAGCGAACAGCGGGCTTTTCATCAATTGCGGGGCCAGGCCACCGACATCACCGGCACCCTGGCACAGCAGGATGTCGCCGGCACGCAGCAGCGGCTGGACCAGGGGCGCAAGCTCGGCGCCACGTTCGATGTAGATCGGGTCCAGCTTGCCGCGCTGGCGGATGCTGTGGCACAGCTGACGGCTGTCCGCACCCGGGATCGGCTCTTCACCGGCCGGGTAGACTTCCATCAGCAGCAGCACGTTGGCGTCGCCCAGCACTTGTACGAAGTCGTCGTACAGGTCGCGGGTGCGGCTGTAACGGTGCGGCTGGTAGACAATCACCAGGCGGCGGCTTGGCCAGCCCCCGCGCACGGCTTTGATCACTGCAGCCACTTCAGTCGGGTGGTGACCGTAATCGTCGACCAGCATCACGCTGCCGCCGTCGACCGGCAGCTCGCCATAGACCTGGAAGCGTCGGCCAACGCCCTGGAAGCCGGACAGCCCCTGGACGATGGCCTCGTCGCTGATGCCTTCGTCAGAGGCGATGGCAATGGTTGCCAGGGCATTGAGCACGTTGTGGTTGCCGGGCATGTTCACCGACACCTCCAGCGGCTCGCAGTCGCGGCGCAGCACGGTGAAGTGCGTCTGCATGCCCTGCTGGCGCACATTGATGGCGCGGATGTCGGCCTCTTCGCTGAAGCCGTAGGTGACCGTCGGGCGTTTGACCTGCGGCAGGATCTCGCGCACCACCGGGTCGTCCAGGCACATCACTGCCAACCCATAGAACGGCAGGTTGTGCAGGAACTCGACGAAGGTTTTCTTCAGTTTGTTGAAGTCACCCTCGTAGGTGGCCATGTGGTCGGCGTCGATGTTGGTGACCACGGCGACCATCGGTTGCAGGTGCAGGAAGCTGGCGTCGCTCTCGTCCGCTTCGGCGATCAGATAGCGGCTGGTGCCCAGCTGGGCATTGGTGCCCGCTGCGGTCAGGCGCCCGCCGATGACGAACGTCGGGTCCAGGCCGCCAGCGGCGAACACCGAGGCCAGCAGGCTGGTGGTGGTGGTCTTGCCGTGCGTGCCGGCAACGGCCACGCCATGGCGGTAGCGCATCAGCTCGGCGAGCATCTCGGCGCGCGGCACCACGGGAATACGACGTTCCAGGGCAGTGGCGACTTCCGGGTTGGCCGGGTTGATGGCACTGGACACCACCAGTACGTCGGCGTTGGCAGCGTTTTCGGCACGGTGGCCAACGAAGATCTCTGCGCCGAACGACTCCAGCCGCTCGGTAACCGGCGAGGCCTTGAGGTCGGAACCGGACACTTCATAGCCCAGGTTCAGCAGCACTTCGGCGATGCCGCACATGCCCACGCCGCCGATACCGACGAAGTGGATGCGACGGATGCGGCCCATTTTTGGCTGCGGCATGGCTTTCTGGCTTTCAACCATGGGCCACCTCCAGGCAGATATCGACCACGGTGCTGGTTGCGGCAGGTTTGGCCAGGCGCCGTGCGGTGCCAGCCATGGTGTTGAGTTTCTCGGGTTGCATCAGCACCTCGTTCAGGCGTTCAGCGAGCTGCGCTGCGCCAGTTGTCGCTTGTGGCATCAGGAAGGCAGCGCCTTCCCGAGCCAGATAGTGGGCGTTGTGGGTCTGGTGATCGTCGATCGCATGGGGCAACGGCACCAGCATCGAAGGCAGGCCCGCCGCCGCGAGTTCGCTGACGGTCAGGGCACCGGCCCGGCACACCACGATGTCGGCCCAGCCATAGGCTTGGGCCATGTCCTTGATGAAAGGCTCTACCTGAGCCTCGACGCCCGCCTCGTGATAACGCTCGGCGGTGATCGGCGCGTGTTGCTTGCCAGCCTGGTGGAACACCTCTGGCCGCAGTGTTGCAGGCACTTCAGACAGGGCCTTAGGCAACAATTTGTTCAATGGTTCCGCACCCAGGCTGCCCCCGAGCACAAGCAGGCGTGCACGGCGTTCGGCCAAGGGTGCGCGTTGCGCGTCCATGAACAGCTCCGGGCGCACCGGGTTGCCGGTGGTGCGGCGTTTGCCGCTGGCCGCGAAGGTGTTCGGGAAAGCTTCGCAGACGCGTGCCGAGAGTGGCACCAGCAACCGATTGGCGGTACCCGCGCGCGCGTTCTGTTCGTGAATGACCAGCGGCACACCGCACAGCCGCGCGGCCACACCGCCCGGCCCGGTCACGTAGCCGCCGAAGCCCAGCACGCACACAGGCTTGAGCTGACGAATGATGCGCCGTGCCTGCAGTACCGCCTTGACCAGGGTGAACGGCGCCTTGAGCAGCGACAGCTTGCCCTTGCCGCGCAGGCCGCTGACCTGGATGAGGTGCAACGGCAGACCGGCCTGGGGCACCAGTTCGTTTTCGATACCTTTCGGCGTGCCCAGCCAGTGCACGCTGTAACCCCGCGCCTGGAATTCACGGGCGCAGGCCAGGGCCGGGAACACGTGGCCCCCGGTACCGCCTGCCATGATCAGTACGTTTTTGCCGTCAGCGGCCATGACTGGTCTCCTCGGCAAAATCGCTTTCGTTGAATTCGTGTTCCTCGCTGCCCAGGTGCGTGCGGCTCTCCCACTCGATACGCAGCAGCAAGCCCACACAAGCGCAACAGATCACCAGCGAGCTGCCCCCGTAACTGAGGAACGGCAAGGTCAGGCCCTTGGTCGGCAGCAGGCCGACGTTCACGCCGATATTGATCAGGAACTGGCCGATCCACAGGAAGGCCAGGCCGAATGCCATGTAGGCAGCGAAGAACTGCTTGGCCTTTTCGGCCCACAGGCCGATGTACAAGGCGCGCACGGTGACGAAAACGAACAGCGCGATGGTGACCAGCGAGCCGACCACGCCAAGCTCTTCAGCCAGCACCGAGAACACGAAGTCGGTGTGCGCCTCGGGCAGGTAGAACTGCTTCTGCACGCTGTTGCCCAGGCCAACGCCCAGCCACTCACCGCGGCCGAAAGCGATCAAGGCCTGGGTCAACTGGTAGCCCGAGCCGAACTGGTCGGACCAGGGGTCGGTAAAGGTGATCAAACGTGCCATCCGGTACGGCTGGGCCTGCACCAGGACAAACACCGCGACCACCGCCAGCACCACCATCAAACTGAAGCGGAACAACCCCACCCCGCCGAGGAACAACATGGCCGCCGCAGCGCCCATCATCACCACGGTGGCACCGAAGTCCGGCTCCATCAGCAGCAGGCCAGCCATCGGCAGCAGCACGATGAACGGCTTGAAGAAGCCCATCCAGCTCTCGCGCACCTCGGTCTGCCGGCGCACCAGGTAGCCGGCCAGGTAGATGACCACGAAGACCTTGGCGATCTCCGACGGCTGCACGTTGAAGAAGCTGAAACCGATCCAGCGCATGGAACCGTTCACTTCCCGGCCGATACCCGGCACCAGCACCAGCACCAGCAGGCCGAAAGCGCCCAGCAGCATCATGAAGCCCATGCGCTGCCAGGTGGCAATCGGCACCAGCATGGTGGCGCCGCAGGCGACCAGGCCGATGACCACGTACACCAGGTGACGGAACATGTGGTAAAGCGGGTTGCCCGACTGCACCGCGGCCACTTCCGAGGACGCCGAGGTGATCATCACCAGGCCCAGGCCCAGCAATGCAAGACAGCCGGCAAGCATGGCGAAGTCGAGGTCGATGCCACGGCCGCTGATCAGCGGCGACGGGTACGGCTTGAAGATGCCGAAGATCATGCCAGCCCTCCCGCCGCTTGGGCGAACAGGCGCCCGCGTTCTTCAAAGTTCTTGAACATGTCGAGGCTGGCGCAGGCCGGCGACAACAGCACGGCATCACCCGGCTGAGCCAGGGCGGCGCACTGCTCGACGGCGTCTTCCAGGGTCTTGACCCGCACGTGCGGTACACCTTCGCCTAACGCTTCGGCGAGGCGCTCGGCATCACGGCCCAACAGCACCACCGCACGGCAGAAGCGCGCCACTGGCTCACGCAACGCGGCAAAGTCGGCACCTTTGCCGTCACCGCCGGCGATCAACACCAGCTTGCCGGCGATATCCGCGCCCAGGCCTTCGATGGCCGCCAGCGCAGCACCGACGTTGGTGGCCTTGGAGTCGTCGTACCAATTGACACCGTTGCGCTCGCGCACCCACTGGCAACGATGGGCCAGGCCGCCAAACTCGCGCAGGGCGTCGAGCATCGGTGCAAACGGCAAGCCTGCGGCATGGCCGAGGGCCAGGGCTGCGAGGGCGTTGCTGTGGTTGTGCGAACCGCGAATTTTCAGTTCGCGCACGGGCATCAGGTTTTGGAATTCGAACGCCAGGTACTTCTCGCCGTCGACCTCACGCAGGCCGAAGGCCTTGAAGTCCGGTTGGTTCAGGCCAAAGCTCCAGCACGGCCGGCCTTCCACCGGCAATGGCCGGCTCAGCGCGTCCTGGCGGTTTACCACCACCTGATGAGCGCCCCGGAAGATACGGTGCTTGGCCAGGTGGTAAGCCGGCAGGCCGCTGTAGCGGTCCATGTGGTCTTCGCTGATGTTCAGCACGGTGGCGACTTCGGCGTTGAGCTGGTCTGTGGTTTCCAGCTGGAAGCTGGACAGCTCCAGCACATACAGCTCCACCTCATCGCTCAGCAGGTCCAGGGCTGGCGTGCCGAGGTTACCGCCCACGGCCACGCGCTTGCCCGCCTTGGCGGCCATTTCGCCAACCAGGGTGGTCACTGTGCTTTTTGCGTTGGAGCCGCTGATGGCGATGATCGGCGCTTTGGCATGGCGGGCGAACAGCTCGATGTCGCCCGACAGGGCCACACCCCGTGCCGCAGCCTGTTGCAGCGCCGGGGTGGACAAGGCCAGGCCCGGGCTCACGTACAGTTCGTTGGCGCGGCACAGGAAGTCCACGTCCAGCTCGCCACAGCGCACTTCCACCTGCGGGTAATCACGGCGCAGGGTGTCCAGTTCCGGCGGTTGCTCGCGGGTGTCGGCGACCGCAAAGGCAATGCCCCGGCTCGCCAGGAAGCGAACCAGGGACATGCCGCTCTTGCCGAGGCCGACAACGATGCGGAATTGGTCGGAAGCGATCAGTGACACGCTCATCTACCTCAGTTTCAGGGTTGCAAGGCCGACCAGCACCAGAATCACGGTGATGATCCAGAAACGGACGATCACCCGTGGCTCAGGCCAGCCCTTGAGTTCAAAGTGGTGGTGGATCGGCGCCATGCGGAACACACGCTTGCCGGTCAACTTGAAGGAGGCGACCTGGATCACCACCGACAGGGTCTCCACCACGAAGATGCCGCCCATGATGAACAGGACGATTTCCTGGCGAACGATCACCGCGATGGTGCCCAGCGCGGCGCCCAGCGCCAGCGCACCAACGTCACCCATGAAGACTTGCGCCGGGTAAGTGTTGAACCACAGGAAGCCCAGGCCGGCGCCGATCAATGCCCCGCAGAACACGATCAGTTCCCCTGAACCCGGCACATACGGGATCAGCAGGTACTCAGCGAATTTCACGTTACCCGACAGGTAGCAGAAGATGCCCAATGCACCGCCCACCATGACCGTTGGCATGATGGCCAGGCCGTCGAGGCCATCGGTGAGGTTGACCGCGTTGCTGGAGCCGACGATGACGAAGTAGGTCAGAACGATGAAGCCAACGCCCAGCGGGATGGTGACATCCTTGATGAACGGCAGGATCAGTGTGGTTTCGACGCTGGTCGGGGCGGTCTTGTAAAGGAAGACCGCAGCAGCCAGGCCAAACACCGACTGCCAGAAGTACTTCCAGCGGCTTGGCAAGCCACGGGAGTTCTTTTCGATCACCTTGCGGTAGTCGTCGACCCAGCCAATGGCGCCAAACGCCAGGGTGACGATCAGCACGACCCACACGTAGCGGTTGGACAGGTCAGCCCACAGCAGGGTGCTGATGGCGATTGCAGACAGGATCAGCGCGCCGCCCATGGTGGGGGTGCCGGATTTGGACAGGTGCGATTGCGGGCCGTCGTTACGGACAGCCTGACCGATCTGGCGGATCTGCAGGGTACGGATCATCCACGGGCCCAGCCACAGCGCCAGTGACAACGCGGTCAGTACACCCAGGATCCCGCGCAGGGACAGGTACTGGAAGACCGCGAAGCCTTTATGGAACTGTTGCAGATACTCAGCCAACAGCAGCAGCATTAATGTTTCTCCCCGCTTGAACCACACAAAGCCGCCACGACGTTTTCCATCGCAGCGCTGCGCGAGCCCTTGATCAAGATTGTGGTGTCGCTGGCATTTTCGGCGCTAACCGCGTCGATCAGCTCAGCTTGAGTAGCGAAATGACGGCCATTGGCGCCGAACGCCTTGACCGCATGTGTCATGTTGGTACCCACTGCGTACAGGGCGTCGACCTTGCCACGCGCGTAGTCACCCACCTGACGGTGGCCTTCTTCCGCCCATTGGCCCAATTCGCCGATATCCCCGAGCACCAGGACGGTGCGGCCGGAAAAGCCGGCGAGTATATCAATGGCCGCGCACATGGAGGTGGGATTTGCGTTGTAACTGTCGTCGATCACGCGCACACCGTTCGGCGCGATCTGCGCCACGGTGCGGCCCTTGACCGGTTGCACGGCGTTCAGCCCGGCGGCAATGCCGCTCAGGCTCAGACCGACGGCATGGGCAGCGGCGGCGGCGGCCAGCGCGTTGCTGACGTTGTGCTCGCCCAGCACGTTGAGTTGCACGTCTACGGTTTCACCGGCGCCATGCAGCTTGAACGACGGGCAACCACGCGCATCACGACCAATGTCGGTGGCATGGAAGTCGGCGCTAGCGTCATTGCGGGCGAAGCTGATGACCGTGTGCGCCCCTGCACGTGCTTTCCAGATGCCAAAGGCCTTGTCGTCCAGGTTGAGGATGGCCGTGCCGCCCTCGCCCAGGCCTTCGAGGATCTCGCCCTTGGCTTCGACGATTTTCTCAGGGCCGCCGAACTCACCCACGTGGGCGGTGCCGGCGTTATTGATGATGACCACCTGGGGCTGGGTCAGGCCGACGGTGTAGCGAATTTCACCGATGCGCGAAGCACCGAGCTCGATCACTGCCGCGCTGTGCTCCGGGGCGATTTCCAGCAGGGTCAGCGGGGCACCGAGGTCGTTGTTCAGGTTGCCGCGGGTGGCATGCACCAGGCCACGGGTGCGCAGGATGCTGGCCAGCATTTCCTTGACCGTGGTCTTGCCGCTGGAGCCGGTGATGGCTACGACAGGCTTGTCGAACGCAGCACGGTTCAGCGCCCCGAGCTGGCCCAGGGCCAGACGGCAGTCGGCGACCAGCAACTGCGGCAGGTCGACATCGGCAACTTCGCGCTCGACCAGCGCGGCAACGGCGCCCTTGGCTTTTACATCGGCCAGGTAATCATGGCCATCGAAGCGTGGCCCCGTCAGCGCGACGAACAACTGCCCGGCAGTGACGCTGCGGCTGTCGATGCTGACGCCGTTAAAGCTGGCGTCGGCGCTGACCAGGCGAGCACTCAGTGCTGTGGTCAGCTGGCTGAGTGTCATGGCTTTAAGCATGTGGAGCCTCCCAGGCTGCAAGTGCCTTCTCGGCTTCGACCAGATCGGAGAAATCGTGGCGCTCGCCGTGAATCTCCTGGTAATCCTCGTGCCCCTTGCCGGCCAGGACGATGACGTCATCGGCTGCGGCAGTGGCGATCAGGTGGGCGATGGCTTCGCCGCGGCCAGCAACGAACTCGACGCTGTCTGGCTTGGCAAAACCAGGGCGGATATCGTCGAAGATCCGCAGTGGGTCTTCACTGCGCGGGTTGTCATCGGTAACCAGCACGCGGTCAGCCAGGCGCTCGGCCACACCGGCCATCAGCGGGCGCTTGCCACGGTCACGGTCGCCACCGCAGCCGAACAGGCACAGCAGCTTGCCGTGCGCATGTGGGCGCAGGGCCTCGAGTACTTTTTCCAGGGCATCCGGGGTGTGGGCGTAATCGACCACCACCAGCGGTTTGTCGCCGCCACCCAAGCGCTGCATGCGGCCAACCGGCCCTTGCAACTGCGGGGTGACCTTGAGAATTTCGTCCAGCGAATAATCCAGTGCCAGCAGCGTGGCTACGGCCGCGAGCATGTTGCTCAGGTTGAAGCGGCCAAGCAGCTGGCTGCGCAAAGTACGCTCACCCTGGGCGGTCACGAGGATTGCGCGCACGCCATCGTCATCGAAGGTGGCTTCACGGCAATACAACGACGCTTCCGGGTTTTCCAGGCTGTAGCTGAGCAGCCGGGTCTCGATATGATCGGCACTCGGACGGCGGGCATACGCCAGCGCCAGGCGGCGGCCAAAATCGTCGTCCAGGTTGACCACCTGGCAGCGCAGGCTGCGCCAGGCGAACAGCTTGGCCTTGGCGGCCTCATAGGCCTCCATGCTGCCGTGGTAATCCAGATGATCACGGGACAGGTTGGTCATGACCGCGATATCGAATTCCAGCGCGGCGACGCGCCCCTGCTCCAGGGCATGCGAGGACACCTCCATCGCTACAGCCTTGGCACCGCCCTTTTTCAGGTCGTAGAGCGTCGACTGCACCGCGATTGGGTCTGGCGTGGTCAGGCGGCCGCTCTGCAGCTCACCGTAGAAGCCGGTACCCAGGGTGCCGATCAGGCCGCAACGCTGGCCCAGCACGTCAAGCGCCTGCGCCACCAACTGAGTCACGCTGGTCTTGCCGTTGGTGCCGGTAACCCCGACCAGGTTCAACTGGCGGCTCGGTTCGCCATAGAAGCGACCGGCGATATCCGACAGCTGGGCGATCAGGCCCTTGACCGGAATCAGCGGCACGTCGGTGATCGGCAGCACGGTAGCGCCCTGCTCTTCGTAGGCAACGGCGGCAGCACGACGGGCTAAGGCATCGGCGATATGGTCGCGGCCATCGACCTTGGCACCCGGGACGGCCAGGAACAGGTCACCCGGACGCACGGCGCGGCTGTCCAGGGTCAGCTCGCGGATCAGCGGATCGCGACTGGCGTGGGCGAAAAGCTTGCTCAATGGCATTGTCATCATCCACGCCCTCCCTTGGCGGCAGCTGCAGTGACTTGTGGTTGTGCGGTGGGTGGCGGCGGCAGGTTGTCTGGCGGCACGTTCATCAAACGCAGGGTGCCCGACATGACCTTGCTGAACACAGGCGCCGAAACCAGACCACCGAAGTAGCCGCCCTTGCTCGGTTCATCAATGACCACGACGATGGCGTAACGCGGATCGCTCATCGGGCCGAAGCCTGCGAACAGCGAGCGGTAGGCGTTTTCGGTGTAGCCCTTGGAACCAACGGTCGCCTTACGCGCCGTACCGGACTTGCCACCCACGTGATAGAACGGCACCTGCGCACGGAATACCCCGCGCGGCGCCTCGATCACCTGCTGCAGCATGCCTTGGACGGTTTCGGCGGTTTCTTTCGGAATCGCCTGAACAGCCTCGGGCGCCTTGTCCACCTTGAGGATCGACAGCGGCACCATCTTGCCGTCGTTGGCCAGCGCCGCGTAGGCATGCACCAGCTGCAGAGCAGTCACCGATACGCCATAGCCATAGGACAGGGTCGCGGTCTCGGCCTTGCGCCACTCACGGTGGTTAGGCAGGTTGCCCACCCGCTCGCCCGGGAAGCCCAGGCCGGTGTATTGCCCCAGGCCAACCTGGGACATGACCCGGTAGATGGCCTCGCCACCGATGTCGAAAGCGATCTTGCTCATGCCGACGTTGGAGGAGTTGATCAGGATGCCGGTCAGGTCGAGGATCGGGCCCTCGCTGCGGGAAACGTCCTTGATGGTGTAGCGGCCGATCTGCAGGCTGCCCGGGTAAACCTCGACCTTGTCGGTGGTTTTCCAGCGCCCGCTCTGCAGCGCCGCACTCATGGAGATCGGCTTGACGGTCGAACCTGGCTCGAACACGTCGATGATCGCCCGGTTACGCATCGCGGCAGGGAACATGCTGCGGCGGTTGTTCGGGTTGTAGGTCGGCTGGTTGACCATGGCCAGGACTTCACCGGTCTTGACGTCCATGATCACCAGGCTGCCGGCCTTGGCTTCCTGTTCGGCAATGGCGTTGCGCAGTTCGCGAGTGGCCAGGTATTGCAGGCGCAGGTCTATCGACAACGCCAAGGTCTTACCGGCCTTGGCGTTTTTGGTGACCTGAATGTCCTTGATCAGCCGGCCACGCCGGTCCTTGATCACCTGTCGCTTGCCCGGCACGCCGGCCAGCCATTCGTCGTAGGCCAGCTCTACCCCTTCACGCCCGTGGTCATCGAGGTCGGTAAAGCCGACCATGTGCGCGGTGACATCACCGGCCGGGTAGAACCGGCGGAACTCTTCCAGGCCATACACGCCCGGCACTTTCAGGTCGAGCACCTGCTGGCCCTGCTCCGGGGTCAGCCCGCGGACCAGGTAGATGAATTCCTTGTTGGCCTGTTGAGTCAGGCGCTCGGTCAACTGCTGGGCATTTTGCCCCAATGCAGCCGCCAGCTGCGGCCAACGGTCCTTGGCGGCCTGCATTTCCTTGGGGTTGGCCCACAGGGTGGTGACCGGCGTACTGACCGCCAGCGGCTCGCCGTTGCGGTCGGTGATCAGGCCACGGTGCGCAGGAATCGGAATATGCCGCAGGCTGCGGGCATCACCCTGGCCCTTGAGGAAGTCACGGTCGACGACCTGCAGGTCGATGATGCGCCAGCAGATGGCACCCACCATCAGTGCCAGCAAACCGATCACTACCCGGAAGCGCCAGGGGTAGAGTGCGCCTTCGAGCTTCATCATGGCGCCACCATCCGCACTTCGTCAGCCGCAGGGACGCGCATTTTCAATTGCTCGGAAGCGAGGCTCTCGATACGGCTGTGGGCGGTCCAGGTGCTTTGCTCAAGGATCAAGCGCCCCCATTCAGCCTGGGCCTTGTCGCGCTCGCTCAATTCGCCGTACAGGGTATTGAGCAACTGACGGTTCCAGTGGGCGCTGTAGGACACGGCGATGGCCGAAACCAGGACACCGACGAACAGCAGAAGCATCAGGAAGCTTCCGCCTGGCAATGGCTTGGCAAACAGCCTGCTCACCGCAGCTTCTCCGCCACCCGCATCACGGCGCTGCGCGACCGCGGGTTGGCCTTGAGCTCAGCCTCGGACGCGAACTGCGCCTTGCCGATGAGCTTGATTTTCGGTTCAAAGACCTTGTGCTGTACCGGCAGGTTGCGCGGCAGGTTGTCTGCCTCGCCCTTGACCAGCTTGCGCATGAACAATTTGACGATGCGGTCTTCGAGCGAGTGGAAGCTGATGACCGCCAGGCGACCACCGATTTCCAGCGCATCAAGCGCGGCCTCAAGCCCAGCCTCAAGGTCACCCAACTCGTTGTTGACGTGGATGCGCAGGCCTTGGAAGGCGCGGGTGGCCGGGTTCTTGCCCTTTTCCCACGCCGGGTTGGCGACCTTGAGCACTTCGGCCAGGTCGGCAGTACGGGTGAAGGGCTGCTTTTCGCGGCGTTCAACGACCGCGCGCGCCATGCGCCCGGCAAAACGCTCCTCGCCGTACTCTTTGAATACGCGGGCTATTTCTTCCACGGGTGCGGTAGCGATGAACTCGGCAGCGCTGATGCCCTGGTCAGGGTTCATGCGCATGTCCAGCGGGCCATCGTTGAGGAAACTGAAGCCGCGCTCAGGATCATCCAGCTGCGGCGAGGAAACGCCCAGGTCAAGCAGGATACCGCTGACCTTGCCAGCCAGGCCGCGTTCGGCCACTTCCGCGCCCAACTCGGCAAAGCTGCGCTGCACAATGACAAAGCGGCCGTCTTCGGCCGCCAGCGCTTGCCCTGTGGCAATCGCCTGTGGATCTTTGTCGAAGCCCAGCAGCCGCCCTTGCGGCCCGAGCTTGCTGAGGATCAGACGGCTGTGTCCGCCACGGCCAAAGGTGCCGTCCAGATAGCAACCGTCGGCGCGCAGGGCCAATGCCTCGACAGCTTCGTCGAGCAGGACGGTAATGTGGTTGAAGCCGCTATCTATGGTCACAGGATCAGGTCACGCAATTCGTCGGGCATGGCGCCCGGTTGTTGAATAGCTGCAAGGTCGGCTGCCGAAACCGCGTTCCAGGCATCCTCATCCCACAGCTGGAATTTGTTCAGTTGCCCCACCAGCATCGCCTTCTTGTCGAGCTTGGCGTACTCACGCAGGCGGGGCGGTACCAGGAAACGCCCACTGCCATCGAGCTCCAGGTCAACCGCATTACCGATCAGCAAACGCTGCAGGCGGCGGTTTTCCTCACGCAACGACGGCAAGGCACGCAACTTGGCTTCTATCTGTTCCCACTCATCGAGGGGGTAGACACACAAGCAGGGGTCTACAGCATCGATGGTCACGATCAGCTGACCATTGCAACGCGAATCGAGCTCGTCGCGGTACCGGCTCGGCATGGCGAGACGGCCTTTGGCATCGAGGCTGACGGCGTTGGCTCCGCGGAACACGGCTGCGATTCCCCACAATGGTAGCTTTTTTGTGCCAGAAAACCCACTTCATCCCACTTTCTGCCACTTGCGCACACTATAGGAATCCGCCCGCTGCACCGTCAAGGCACGTTCATAAGGAAAAGCCTTACAGGACCGAGATTTAGCGCGATAAAGGAATGTGGAAAGAGTTCAGGCGGGAAAAAAACACGAGAAAAATCAAACCCACGCAAGCGTATGGAGTTCGAAGTTAAAGTGATTTATTAAGAGTAAGATTTTTTCGGTATTACCAGAGCGCGCCTGCTATCGATTCAAGCAGGGAGGGAGAGGTGGAGAGTCGATCTGTAAGCCGGGTTTTGTCGAGGACAGTCATTCCTCTACGACGGCCATCACTGGACGCCTCTAGCAACCTACCCGGTTCCGACGCGGGCCACGCCTAATGGAACCCTATTTGGTCTTGCTCCGAGTGGGGTTTACCTAGCCACGAACTGTTGCCAGTCGCGCGGTGCGCTCTTACCGCACCTTTTCACCCTTACCGGCACCGAAGTGCTTAGGCGGTTATTTTCTGTGGCACTTTCCGTAGGCTCACGCCTCCCAGGCATTACCTGGCACTCTGCCCTATGGAGCCCGGACTTTCCTCCCCCTGCCGTTTCGCAACAAAAGCTGCGGAACAAAAGCAGGCAGCGACTGTCCAATCGACTCTCCGCTGACAAGGTTAACGGCAGCCGCGCTCAAGAACAAGCGATACCGTAAACTATATCAAATTGCCACTACTGTGCTTTCTGCTTTTCCAAGGCAAGTTGATACAACAGGTTCTTACGTACGCCGGTAATTTCCGCCGCAAGTGCCGCCGCCCGTTTGAGCGGCAACTCCGCTAACAGCAAGTCCAGCACACGCTGCGCCTCGACACTGATGGCCTGCTCGCCCTCAGGCGCACTCCAGCCGCCCACCAATACAACGCACTCTCCGCGCTGCTGATTGCTATCGGCCGCGACAAAAGCACGCAACTCAGCCAAGGGCAGCCCTTTGAGGGTTTCGAAGGTTTTGGTCAGCTCGCGCGCCAACAGCGCCGGGCGCTCAGCACCGAACACTGCCTCCATGTCTTCGAGGCACTCGAGGATGCGGTGAGGGGCCTCATAGAAGATCAGCGTACGTGGCTCTTCCTTCACCTGCTCCAGGCGTGCCCGGCGCCCCGCCGTCTTCGCCGGCAAAAAGCCTTCGAAGATGAAACGGTCGGAGGGCAGGCCCGCGGCAGAAAGCGCGGCGATCAGCGCGCACGCACCGGGCACCGGCACCACATTCACACCCGCCGCCCGCGCCTGGCGCACCAGGTGGTAGCCAGGGTCGGAAATCAACGGCGTACCGGCGTCGGACACCAGCGCCACGTTGTCGCCGGCCAACAGCTTGGTCAGGAAACGCCCACCTTCGTCACGCTCATTGTGCTCATGGCAGGCCGCCAGCGGCGTGTCGATACCGAAATGCTGCAGCAGGCGGATCGAGTGGCGCGTGTCCTCGGCCGCGATCAGGGCGACATCCGCCAGCACCTTCAGCGCCCTGGCGCTCATGTCGTCGAGGTTGCCGATGGGCGTTGCGACCACATACAGCGTACCCACGGTGGATTTCGAAGCCCCTGCCACATCAGTCACTGCGCACACCTGTCTTTCGGATCAAAGGCGCCATTGTAGCCCGAGCGCCCGCAACAGGGCGCAAAGAACTTCGCAGGCGTTCACCGGCCAGCCGCCTATAGTGAAGGATCAGCATCAGCAACATCGCGCCCCGGCCAGTGCTTGGGTACAATTGCCGGCCAACTTGATCGAGTAACAGGACCTTTACATGATCGCTTGCCTGCGGCTGCTCTCAGCCCTCTGCCTCGCTACCCTGCTGGCAGCCTGCGCCAGCTCGCCCTCATCCAGCCTGGGCGAGCTGCCGCGCACTCCGGACGCCAGTATCGAGCAACTGCTCGAAAAGGCCGCCTCCAGCAAGTCCGCGGAAGACGCCGCCCTGCTGCGCCTGAGCGCCGCAGACCTTGCGTACAAGCAGAAGGACTACCCGCGCGCCGCACGCATTCTCGAGCAGGTCCCGATGGACACGCTCAAGCCCGCCCAGCAAGTGTTCGCCAGCACCCTTGGCGCCGAGCTGGCGATGAGCCGCAACCAGCCCAAAGCGGCGCTGAGCGCGCTGTCGCACCCCAGCCTGCAGCGCGTTGGCGAACTGCCGGTAGAACAGCAAGCACGCACCTACAGCGTCCACGCGGCCGCCCTTGAAGCCGATGGCCAGTCGCTGGCAGCGGCACAACAGCGCATCCTGCTCGCCCCGCTGCTCAGCGGCCAGGCCGCCAGCGCCAACAATGACGCCATCTGGGCATTGGTCGCCGCATTGCCGGCAGAGCAGTTGCAGCAGCCCGCCACCGACCCGGTCCTGGCCGGCTGGACCAGCCTGGCCCTGGCGGTGAAAACCGCCGGCACCCTGGAGCAACAGCAAGCCGCCATCGATGCCTGGCGCAAACAGCACCCGGACCACCCAGCCGCCCAGCAACTGCCGATGGCGCTGGTCAAGCTCAAGGAGCTGGCCAGCCAGCCATTGACCAAGATCGCTCTGCTGCTGCCCCAGGAAGGGCCTTTGGCGGGTGTCGCCCGCGCGCTGCGCGATGGCTTCATGGCCGCTCACTTCCAAGCCCAGCAGTCGGGCCAACCGGCGCCAGCCGTGCAGGTATTCGACAGCTCGCGCATCACCTCGCTGGACGACTTCTACCGCCAGGCCCAGGCCGCTGGTGTGCAACTTGTAGTCGGCCCACTGGAAAAGCCCCTGGTGAAGAAGCTCGCTGCTAATCAGCAGTTGCCAATCACCACACTGGCACTGAACTACGCAGACGCCGGCCAAACAGCCCCGCCGCAACTCTTCCAGTTCGGCCTCGCCGCTGAAGACGAAGCCCGTGAAGTCTCGCGCCGCGCCCGCGCCGACGGCAAGGTACGTGCCGTTGCCCTGGTGCCAAGCGGTGAATGGGGCGACCGCGTGCTCGCCGCTTTCCGCAAAGACTGGGAAAGCAACGGCGGCACCCTGCTCGCCGCCGAGCGCATCGCCCAGCCGGTCGCCCTGGCCCAGCAAATTGCCGACCTGTTCCAACTGCGCCAAAGCGAAGGCCGCGCCAAGAGCCTGCAAAGCACGGTAGGCGGCAACATCGCCGCGCAGCCATCGCGCCGCCAGGACATCGACTTCATCTTCCTCGCCTCGACGCCGCAGCAGGCCCAGCAGATCAAGCCAACGCTGAACTTCCAGTACGCGGGCGACGTGCCGGTCTACGCCACCTCGAACCTGTACAGCGCCAGCGGTGACGTCAACCAGTACAACGACATGAACGGCATTCGCTTCTGCGAAACACCGTGGCTGCTCGACACCAGCAACAGCCTGCGCCAGCAAGTGGTCCAGCAATGGCCACAAGCAGCCGGCAGCCTCGGCCGCCTGTACGCCATGGGTGTGGATGCGTACAGCCTGGCACCCCGCCTGGGCCAGCTGAAAGCCCTGCCGGATAACCGCATCCAGGGCCTGTCCGGCAGCCTGAGCATGAACGCCAACCAGCGCATCGAACGTCAACTGCCGTGGGCCGAGTTCGCAGGTGGCCAGGTCAAGCGCCTGCCAGACACCGCCCGCTGATGCCCGACGCATCGCCTACCCAGGCCGGCCATGCAGCCGAAAACCAAGCCCTTGAGTACCTCCAAGGGCAAGGTTTGCAGCTGCTGACACGCAATTGGCGATGCAAAGGCGGTGAGCTTGATCTGGTCATGCTCGACGCCGATACAGTAGTATTCGTCGAAGTCCGCTACCGGCTGCACGCGAGCTTCGGTGGCGCCCTCGGCAGTATCGACGGGCGCAAGCAGAAACGGCTGGTGCTGGCTGCCAGCCTTTTCCTGCAGAAGGAACGCCGCTGGGCCACACACCCCTGCCGCTTCGACGTTGTCGCCCTGCAGGGCAGCCACCACGCAGGCAGACCGCTTCAATGGCTGAAAAACGCCTTCGAATGCTGAACCCACTTCATATTTTTTGCTCTATGTTTCGCGGGCTGGTCGTTGATGCGCGCAGCAAAGGCCACCGCCCCACTTAAGGTCACCAGATGGACATGCAATCCCGAATTCGCCGGCTGTTCCAGGCCAGCATCGATACCAAGCAACAGGCAATGGACATCCTGGCACCGCACATCGAGCAGGCCAGCCTGGTCATGGTCAATGCGCTTCTCAACGAGGGCAAGATGCTCGCCTGCGGCAACGGCGGCTCGGCCGGCGATGCCCAGCACTTCTCGTCAGAGCTGCTCAACCGCTTCGAGCGCGAGCGCCCGAGCCTGCCGGCCATCGCATTGACAACCGACAGCTCGACGCTGACCTCGATTGCCAATGACTACAGCTACAACGAAGTCTTTTCCAAACAGATTCGCGCCCTGGGCCAGCCCGGCGATGTGTTGCTGGCGATTTCCACCAGCGGCAACTCGGCCAACGTGATTCAAGCGATCCAGGCCGCACATGATCGCGAAATGATTGTCGTAGCATTGACTGGACGTGACGGTGGCGGCATGGCTTCGCTGCTGCTGCCCGAGGACGTGGAAATCCGCGTGCCCTCGACAGTCACCGCGCGTATCCAGGAAGTCCACCTGCTGGCGATCCACTGCCTGTGCGACCTGATCGACAGCCAACTGTTCGGGAGTGAAGAATGACCCCTATGCGCCTCGGCCTGATGGCCCTGACCCTGTGCCTGAGCGTTACCGGCTGCAGCTCGGTGCTGACCTCCACCCGCAATTCGCCAATCGAGGACGATCGCGGCACGCGCACCATCGGCAGCAAGATCGATGACTCGCTGATCGAAACCAAGGCTGCGGTGAATATTTCCAAGGCCAGCCCAGACCTGGACAAGGGCTCGCACATCGTTGTCAGCAGCTACAACGGTATTGTCCTGCTCGCCGGCCAAACCCCGCGCGCCGACCTCAAGAGCCTGGCCGAGCAGACTGCAGGCCAAGTGCAGCGCGTGAAGAAGGTGCACAACGAACTGCAGGTGATGCAGCCGTCCTCCATCCTCGCGCGCAACAACGACGCCTGGCTGACCACCAAGATCAAGACCCAGATGCTGACCGACAACGCCGTGCCAAGCTCGCGGATCAAGGTGATTACCGAAAACGGTATCGTCTACCTGCTCGGCCTGGTGACCCAGCAAGAGGCCAACGCCGCCACCGGCGTGGTCCAGAGCGTGTCGGGCGTGCAGAAGATCGTCAAGCTGTTCGAGTACATCGACTGATTCATCGGCCTGTTCCGATCTCATCGCCGGCAAGCCGGCTCTCGCAGGGTTCGTGGTTTACCTGTGGGAGCCGGCTTGCCGGCGATGAGGCGCATACAGGCCACCACAAAGCTTTACCCTTCAGAAATTCAGGAAACACCGCATGAAGAAGCTCCTGCTGCCTGCCCTGCTGATTGGCACCTTCGCCACCCTGGCCGGCTGCTCCACCCCTAGCCTGATCACCCTGAACGACGGCCGCGAGTTCCAGGCCGTCGACGCGCCGCGCTACGAGAAGGCCACCGGCTTCTACGAGTTCCAGCAACTCGACGGCAAACGCACCCGCATCAACAAAGACCAGGTGCGCACCATCAGCGACCTGTAATCGCAGGTGCAACGCAAATAAAAAGGCGATCCGGTTGGATCGCCTTTTTTTGTTACTTGACCACTTTGAGGCTCGGCCGGCCCGTCGGACGCGGCGGCTGGCCACCCCCTTCAGGTGGGCCGTCATCATCCGGCTCGACGTCGTCGTCTTCCAGCTCATCGTCTTCCAACGACGGCTCCAGCTCGAAGACCATGCCCTGCCCGTTCTCACGGGCGTAGATACCGAGGATCGCACCAATCGGCACGAACAACGTGTGGGCGACGCCGCCGAAGCGGCCCTCGAAGCTCACCGCATCGTTATCCATGTGCAGGCTGCGCACGGCGCTCGGCGAGATATTCAGGACAATCTGACCATCACTGGCAAAACCTTGCGGCACCTGGACTGCCGGGAATTCGGCATTGACCAGCATATGGGGCGTGCAATCGTTGTCGACGATCCACTCGTACAGTGCTCGAACCAGATAGGGGCGACTGGAGTTCATCAACAGCTCCTTAAAGCTTGCGCATTTCACGTTCTACAGAGGACAGGCTCGCCATGAAAGGCTCGCGGGCGAACTGTCGCTCCATGTAATCCAGCAGCGGCTTGGCTTGCCGCGGCAATTCGATACCCATGACCGGCAAACGCCAGAGTATGGGCAATAGACAACAATCGACCAGGCTTTGCTCATCACTCATGAAGCAGGCGAACTCACCGAACAGCGGCGAGACACCGGTCAAGCTCTCACGCAGCGCCTTGCGCGCCTCGGCCCGGGCAGCGTCAGTGCTGCGCGCGTCGAGCACGGTGTCCGCCAGGGCACACCAGTCACGCTGGATGCGGTGCATGAGCAGGCGGCTGTTGCCGCGCGCCACAGGGTACACCGGCATCAAGGGTGGATGCGGGTAACGCTCTTCGAGGTATTCCATCACCACGGTCGACTCATACAACGCCAGGTCGCGGTCGACCAAGGTCGGCACGCTCCCATAGGGGTTCACCTCAACCAGCTTGGGCGGCAAACGGCCAGGATCGACGTCGACGATCTGCACGCTGATGCCTTTTTCGGCAAGAACGAGGCGTACCCGATGAGAATAGTGATCAGCGGGATCGGAATAGCAGGCTAACCTGTTGGTTGCGCCCATGTAGCGCCTCCTCGCACGAGATGCTCGTAAAACTCTAAATGAAAACGCGCCCGGGGTACCCTGGCAAATCTGCTAGGGCCCCCCGGGCGCGTTCAACTACCAGAAATTACTGCGTGATCAGTGCACGTCCTTCCAGTATTCACGCTTGAGCAAATAGGCGAATACGAAGAAGAAAGCCAGGTACAGCAACACATAGGTACCAATGCGCTGGCTTTCCAGTTTGACCGGGTTGGCCGAATAGGCCAGGAAGGTCACCAGGTTCTTGACCTTCTCGTCGAACTGCTCGGTCGTCAGGGTACCGGAATTCGGCGTGATGGTCAGCTGGTCGCACGCTTCATGGGTCAATGGGCTGCCCGTCAGCGGGTCAAACTGCTTCTTGCCATCGACCACACTCTGCACCTGCTTGCAGCCAACCACCTGGTTACCCTGCAGGCCGACCAGCACGTTGGGCATGCCGACGTTAGGGAACACCTTGTTGTTCACCCCATAAGGACGCGACTTGTCCTCATAGAAGCTGCGCAGGTAGGTGTACAGCCAATCGGTACCCCGCACCCGGGCGACCAGGGTCAGGTCGGGTGGCGCGGCGCCGAACCAGGTCTTGGCATCGCTTGGCTTCATGCCGATGTTCATGTGGTCACCAATCTTGGCACCGGTGAACACTAGCTTTTCAAGCATCAGCTCGTGGGGGATACCCAGGTCATCGGCGACCCGCTCGTAGCGCTGGAACTTGGCGCTGTGGCAACCCATGCAATAGTTGGCAAAGGTACGCGCACCATCCTGCATGGCAGCTTTGTCGGTCAGGTCGATGTCGACCTTGTCCAGCTCCAGGCCGTGTTCCGCAGCGAAGGAAAAGGCAGGCATCACTGCCAGCAAAAATACTGCAATCAACTTTTTCATCAGCCAGTCACCCTTTCCGGAACCGGTTTGGTCTTCTCGAGCCTTGTGTAGAACGGCATCAGCAGGAAGTAGGCGAAGTACAACACCGTGCACACCTGCGACAGCAAGGTGCGCCCTGGTGTCGGTGCCAGCACGCCCAATATGCCGAGGATGACGAAGGCCACGCAGAACACCAGCAGGAAGAGCTTGCTGATCCAGCCTTTGTAACGCATGGAGCGCACCGGGCTGCGGTCGAGCCAAGGCAACACGAACAGCACGGCGATGGCGGCACCCATGGCGATCACACCCATGAGTTTGTCAGGCACCGCACGCAAGATCGCGTAGAACGGCGTGAAGTACCACACCGGCGCAATGTGCTCAGGCGTTTTGAAGGCGTTCGCCTGCTCGAAGTTCGGTTTCTCCAGGAAGTAACCGCCCATTTCCGGGAAGAAGAACACCACGGCGCAGAACACGAAGAGGAACACGACCACGCCGACAATGTCCTTGACGGTGTAGTACGGGTGGAACGGAATGCCGTCCAGCGGGATACCGTTTTCGTCCTTTTTCTTCTTGATGTCGACGCCATCGGGGTTGTTCGAACCCACTTCATGCAAGGCCAGGATGTGCAGCACCACCAGGCCCAGGATCACGATCGGTAGGGCTACCACATGCAGGGCGAAGAAGCGGTTCAGGGTAATACCGGAAATCAGGTAGTCACCACGAATCCACTGGGTGAGGTCGTCGCCGATCACCGGAATCGCACCGAACAGCGAGATGATCACCTGGGCACCCCAGTACGACATCTGCCCCCAAGGCAGCAGGTAGCCCATGAAGGCTTCTGCCATCAGCGCCAGGTAGATCAGCATGCCGAACAGCCAGACCAGCTCACGTGGCTTCTGGTAGGAGCCGTAGAGCAGCCCGCGGAACATGTGCAGGTAGACCACGATGAAGAACGCCGACGCGCCGGTGGAGTGCAGGTAGCGCAGGATCCAGCCGTATTCCACGTCACGCATGATGTACTCGACCGAGGCGAAGGCCTCTTCCGCCGAGGGCGTGAAGCTCATGGTCAGCCACACACCGGTGACGATCTGGTTGACCAGCACCAGCAACGCCAGGGAGCCGAAGAAATACAGGAAGTTGAAGTTCTTGGGCGCGTAATACTTGCTCAGGTGGTCTTCCCACATCTTGGTGGCGGGGAAGCGCGCATCAATCCAGTCCATGAACTTGCTCATCATGCGTTCTCCTGATCGACGCCGATGACAATGATGTCGTCCGACTCATACGAGTGCGGCGGCACTGGCAGGTTGAGAGGCGCCGGCTGCGACTTGTAGACACGGCCAGCCAGGTCGTAGTGGGAACCGTGGCACGGGCAGAAATAGCCCCCTACCCACTTTGGCCCCAGGTCGGCGGGCGCCACTTCAGGACGGAACGTCGGCGAGCAGCCCAGGTGGGTGCACAGGCCTACAAGAATGAGTATTTCCGGCTTGATCGAGCGCACCTGCGGGTCAACGTAGGTGGGTTGCACCGAGGCCTTCGACTCGGGGTCGGACAGGTCTGCGGTAATCTTCTTGAGGTTCCCGAGGATCTCCTCCGTTCGCCGTACGATGAACACAGGCTGGCCACGCCACTCGGCCACCATCTGCTGCCCGGCCTCGACCTTGGCGATATTCACCTTCACCGGTGCACCCGCGGCTTTCGCCTTGGCACTGGGAAACCATGACCCCACGAACGGTACCGCAGCCCCCACTGCCCCCGCCGCCCCGACCACAGAGGTCGCGGCTACGAGGAAGCGGCGCCGGCCTGCGTTGACGCCGTCATTGCTCATTCAGTCCTCTCCCATCAGCTTGCTTGGCCTGTTGGATCAGGCCTGTACTTAGGTAATGTCTGTGGCACTAAAAATTGGCCGCCATGGTAAGAAACAAATCCACACACTGACAAGGTGATTACCCGGTTACGGGCTACAACCCTCGCTTTGCTTGATCTGCGTCTATGCGGTAAGCCGTCACGGACATGCTGACAGGTTAGTTCAAGACATAAAAAAAGCCCGGTTCCAAAGGAACCGGGCTTTTTCGACTGCCGAAGCGAAATTAACGCTTGGAGTACTGAGGACGCTTACGCGCTTTACGCAGACCCACTTTCTTACGCTCAACTTCACGAGCGTCGCGGGTGACGTAGCCAGCACGACGCAGAGCGCCACGCAGGGTTTCGTCGTATTCCATCAGAGCGCGGGTGATACCGTGACGGATCGCACCGGCTTGACCGCTGACACCACCACCAGCAACGGTGACGTAGATGTCGAACTTCTCAACGGTCTCGGTCAGTTCCAGCGGCTGGCGAACAACCATGCGAGCGGTTTCGCGGCCGAAGAACACGTCCAGAGAACGGTTGTTGATGGAAATGTTACCAGTACCCGGACGCAGGAAAACGCGAGCGGTTGCGGTCTTGCGACGGCCAGTGCCGTAATTTTGAGTCGCCGACATAATGAACTATCCCGTTAGATCTTCAGTTCTTGAGGCTGCTGAGCAGTGTGTGGGTGAGCAGCACCCGCGTACACTTTCAGCTTACGGTACATGTCGCGACCCAGCGGGTTCTTCGGCAGCATGCCTTTGACCGCGGTTTCGATAACACGCTCAGGGGCCTTGGCGATCAACTTCTCGAAGTTGATTTCCTTGATACCGCCTGGGAAGCCGGAGTGGGAGTAGTACATTTTGTCGGAAGACTTGGCGCCAGTTACACGGATTTGCTCGGCGTTGATGACGACGATGTAGTCGCCGGTGTCAACGTGAGGGGTGTATTCTGGTTTGTGTTTGCCACGCAGACGGCTAGCGATTTCGGTAGCCAGACGACCCAGGGTCTGGCCAGCGGCGTCGACTACGAACCACTCGCGCTTTACTGTTTCCGGTTTAGCAGTAAAAGTTTTCATTCTCTAAAGCCTCAGAGGCCGCCCAGCGAAAAATAGACGGCGAATCTTACTGGATAGTGCACAGCTTGCCAAGGGCAAGCGCGCAGCCGAACACAGACGCTTTTGGGGGCTCGGGTCGGGCACGCCAATGTTCGACGGGGTTCTTCCTGCGTGGTGGTGCATCACTTCCGCCACACGGAGAGGTGCCGAATTATCCAGATTGCGCGAAAAATTTCAACCTGCTTTTATGGGCTTCTTTACCAAGGAGAGTTTTCCCGATGGAATACCGCCAGCTCGGCCGTACCGATCTCAACGTCAGCGCCCTGTGCCTGGGCACCATGACCTGGGGCGAACAGAACGTTCAGGACGAGGCCTTCAAGCAGATTGCGATGGCCAAGGCCGCCGGGGTCAACTTCATCGACACCGCCGAAATGTACCCGGTGCCACCGCGCCCAGAGACCTATGCCGCCACCGAGCGCATCATCGGCAACTGGTTCCGCGAGCAGGGTGATCGCGACGACTGGATCCTGGCCAGCAAGGTCGCAGGCCCCGGCAACGGCATCAGCCACATCCGTGATGGCCAGCTCAAGCACAACCGCCAGCACATCGTCGCGGCGCTGGACGAAAGCCTGAAACGCCTGCAAACCGACCGCATCGACCTGTACCAGCTGCACTGGCCGGAGCGCAGCACCAACTTCTTCGGCAAGCTGGGCTATCAGCACCTGCCACAGGACCACTTCACCCCACTGGAAGAAACCCTCGAAGTGCTCGACGAGCAGGTGCGCGCGGGCAAGATCCGCCACATTGGCCTGTCCAACGAAACGCCGTGGGGCACCATGAAGTTCCTGCAACTGGCAGAAGCCCGCGGCTGGCCGCGCGCGGTGTCGATCCAGAACCCGTACAACCTGCTCAACCGCAGTTTCGAGGTGGGCCTGGCGGAAATCGCCATCCGTGAGCAATGCGGGCTGCTGGCTTATTCGCCGCTGGCCTTTGGCATGCTGTCGGGCAAATACGAGAACGGCGCCCGGCCAGAAAAAGGCCGCCTGACGCTGTTCAGCCGCTTCGCCCGCTACTCCAACCCGCAGACCGTGGCGGCCTGCAGCCGCTATGTGCAACTGGCCCAGGCACATGGGCTGGACCCGGCGCAGATGGCCTTGGCGTTCGTCACACGCCAGCCGTTCGTGACCAGCAACATTATCGGTGCGACTAGCGTCGAACAGCTCAAGAGCAACCTGGCGAGCCTGGACCTGAAGCTGAGCGATGAGCTGCTGGCGGCGATCGAGGCGATCCATCAGGACCAGCCCAACCCGGCGCCCTGAACCCAGTGCAGCGCTGTCCCTTTCGCGGGTGAACTCGCGAAAGGGACCGTGCAATTCTGCGGGGTAGACACAATCGCCAAAAAATAAGACGATCCAGCCGGTGATTGACCACTCTACCCTATAAGAACAATGACAATGATGTTTACCCAACCCTCCGCGTCGCTGCGGCGCGTCAGCATCCTGGCCATTGACAAGGTGTTCGCTTCGACCTTGATGCAAGCCAAGGATTTCTTCCACCTCGCCAGCCTGCGGTACAGCAAGCAATTGGGCCTGGGCCTGCAGCCCATGTTCGAAATTGGCCTAGTGAGCCCAGACGGCCAGCCCGTGGACAGCTTCAGTAATGTCCAGCTGCCGGTAGACGGCGGCCTGAACGATGCCGATATCATCATCCTCCCAGCGTTCTGGGACGACTTCGACAACCTCATGCAGCGTTATCCACAAGTGTTGCCGTGGCTGCGTGAGCAACATGCCCGTGGCGCCGTGCTGTGCGCTGAAGCCTCTGGCGTGTTCTGGCTGGCCGAGTCCGGCCTGCTCGACGGCAAGGAGGCGACGACCTACTGGCGTTTCTTCGCCAATTTTGCCGAGCGTTTTCCGAAAATCCGCCTGAACCAGGACAAGCACCTGACCGATGCCGACAATATCTATTGCGCGGGCGGCGCGACGTCGGCCTGTGACCTGTATATCTACCTGATCGAGCGCTTCTGCGGTGCCAACGTGGCCCGCGCCGTGGCCCGCGACATCCTTTACGAAGTGCAGCGCAACTACACCCCGGGGCGCATGGGTTTTGGTGGGCAGAAACTGCACCAGGACCTGATCATTCTGCAGATCCAGCATTGGCTGGAAGAGCACTTCGCCGACAAGTTCCGCTTCGAGGACGTGGCCCGCAACCACGGCATGAGCATTCGCAACTTCATGCGCCGCTTCCAGGGCGCAACGGGCGACAAGCCGCTGCATTACCTGCAACGGCTAAGGATCGAGACCGCCAAGGGCTTGTTGTCGAGCACGCGCAAGAGCATCAAGACCATCAGCTACGAAGTGGGCTACGACGACGCCAGCTTCTTTGCCCGGTTGTTCCGCCAGCACACGGAGTTGTCGCCGAACCAGTATCGGCAGCAGTTCATGCAAGAGGCTTGAGGCCTAGGGGGCCGCTACGCGCCCCATCGCGACACAAGGCCGCTCCTACAAAAGAACGCGATCTCTTGTAGGAGCGGCCTTGTGTCGCGAAAGGGCTGCGCAGCAGCCCCCATGCCTTACGGCTTGTGCGCGCGCGACAGGAACTCGTGCGACTGCATCTCCAGCAACCGGCTCAAGGTCCGCTGGAATTCAAAGCTCAGACGGCCACCGGTGTACAGGTCCTTCAACTCCACCTCAGCCGAAATGATCAGCTTGACGTTGCGGTCGTAGAATTCGTCGACCATGTTGATGAACCGGCGGGCGATATCATCGGTGGCAACGCCCATCTGCTCGACATTGCTCAGCAACACGGCATGGAAGATCTTGCCCAGCTCGATGTAGTCGTTCTGGCTACGCGGCCCGTCGCACAGGGCGCGGAAGTCGAACCAGGCGACGTCATCGCAGGTGCGCAGGGCGTTGATCGGGCGGTTCTCGATCATCAGCACGTCGTTCTCGACAGCCTGGGTGCACTCAGGGGTCAGCGCCTTGAAGCTGGCACGCATGCTCTGGTGTGCGGCGTCATCGAGCGGGAAGTGGAACAGTTCGGCCTGCTCCAGGTGACGCAAGCGATAGTCGACGCCACTGTCGACGTTCACCACGTCGGTGTACTGCTTGATCATGGCAATGGCAGGCAGGAAGCGCGCACGCTGCAGGCCGTCCTTGTACAGGCCGTCCGGCACGATGTTGGACGTCGCCACCAAGGACACGCCGTTCTTGAACAGCTCCTCCATCAAGGTGCCGAGGATCATCGCATCGGTAATGTCGGAGACGAAGAACTCGTCGAAGCAGATGACTTTGGCTTCATCGCTGAAACGCTTGGCGATGAGGGTCAGCGGGTTTTTCTCGCCCTTGAGGGTTTTCATTTCCTCGTGCACGCGCTTCATGAAGCGGTGGAAGTGCGTCCGCATCTTCTGCTTGAACGGCAGCGCCTCGTAGAAGGTGTCGACCAGGTAGGTCTTGCCACGCCCTACCCCACCCCAGAAGTACAGGCCCTTGACCGGCGTCTGCTCTTTCTTGCCGAACAGCTTGCCGAACACGCCCGGCTTGTTGTTCTGCGCGTGTACCAGGTCGTCGTACAGGCGCTGCAAGTGACGCACCGCAGTCTCCTGCGCCGCATCATGGAAGAAGTCGGGACGTTTCAGATCTGCTTGGTATCGTTCTAGGGGCGTCATGATTTCGTTAGCGAGGCAACAAAAAACGGGCCGTCACTGTAGCGACAGGCCCGCTTAATGGCAATCAGACTTGCGTCAAACTGTCTCAGTCCTGCTGTGGCACCAGGGCCTCGTGCAGGCTTTGAACAGCCGCATCACGGGCTTCGGCCGTGTCGAACTGCGGCCCTTCAGCCACCTGCTCGCCATTCAGCCACAGGCTGAAGCTCAGCCCTTCAGCACGCACATCGGCTTCGCCACCTTGCTGCAGTTGCTTGCTTACGGCGCCGGCGCTTTTGCCGTCGGCGAAGCTGCGCGACAGCAGTAGTTGCTCGCCGTCGGCGGCCAGCAGGCGGAAGCGGAAACTGCCATCCTCGTCACGGAAGCTGACGAAACGCGCGCTCTTGGCGGCCTTTTTCTTCACTTCGGTGTTGGCCTGCACGCTGCTGCGGAACGAACGCAGGCCAACGGCTTCGCGCAGCTGCTCGAGGAACGGCGTGGCGATCTTGCGGGCCTTGGCGGCGCCGGCCAACAGGATGTCTTCCAGGTCCGATGGACGCGAGATCAGTTGATGGTAGTGGTCGCGCTTCTCGGCCAGTTGCCCATCCAGCAGCTGGAACAGACGCTGCTTGGCGTCGCCCCAGCCCAGGCCCTGCAGCAGCTCTTCGCGGAACCCGGCGCATTGCTCCGGCGTCGAGAAGGCCTGATACAGGGTGAACAAGTGCGAATTGTCCGGGTCTTTCGCTTCGCCCGGCGCGCGCGAGTCGGTCACGATGCGCGAAATGGCGTCTTTCATGTCCTTGGCGCTGGTGAACAGCGGGATGGTGTTGTCGTAACTCTTGGACATCTTGCGCCCGTCCAGGCCCGGCAACGTCGCCACGCTCTCTTCGATCACCGCCTCCGGCAGGGCGAAGAAGTCCTTGCCCTGGCCGAACAGGTGGTTGAAGCGCTGGCCAATGTCACGGGCCATTTCCACGTGCTGGATCTGGTCACGGCCGACCGGCACCTTGTGGGCGTTGAACATCAGGATGTCGGCGGCCATCAGCACCGGGTAGCTGAACAGCCCCATGGTCACGCCGGCGTCCGGGTCTTCACCGTTCTCGACGTTCTTGTCCACCGAGGCCTTGTAGGCATGGGCACGGTTAAGCAGGCCCTTTGCAGCAACGCAGGTCAGCAACCAGGTCAGCTCGGGGATTTCCGGGATGTCGGACTGGCGGTAGAAGGTCACCTTGTCCGGATCGAGGCCACCGGCCAGCCAGGTGGCAGCGATTTCCAGGCGCGAGCGCTGGATGCGCAGCGGGTCGTCGCACTTGATCAGGGCGTGGTAGTCGGCCAGGAAGTAGAACGAATCGGCACCGGGTTGCTGGCTGGCGCGGATCGCCGGGCGAATGGCGCCGGCGTAGTTGCCCAGGTGCGGGGTGCCGGTGGTGGTGATACCGGTAAGGATGCGCGTGGTCATGGGTGTTCGCTTATTCAGGCTTGGCTCAATTCGAAAGGCGCGGCAGCAGCAGATCCTTCAGATCGGTCAGCTTGCCATGGAAGAAGTGTCCGCATTCTGCCACTTTCAGCAGCTCATGGGGGCGCGACAGGGTGTCAGACCATTCGTAGACCAACTGCGGATCGACGACCTCGTCGCTGTCGGGCTGCACCAGGGTGATCGGGCAGCGCTGCGGCAACGGGAATTCGTCTGTCAGGCGCATCACCGCCGGGGCGATCATGAACAGGTGTTGCAACTCAACGCCAGCGCTTTCCAGGCGCCCTGCCAGGCTGGTCGCGACGAAACCACCGAACGAGAAGCCCATCAGCACCACCGGCAGCTCAGGGTGCTTTGCGCGCAACCAGGCAGCCGCTGCCTCGGCATCGGCTACCTCGCCCGCGCCCATATCATGGCTGCCGGCGCTTTGGCCGACACCCCGGTAGTTGAAGCGCAGGGTCACGTAACCGGCGTCACGCGCGGTGCGTTGCAACGTCGAAACTACCTTGTTGAGCATGGTGCCGCCCTGGACCGGGTTGGGGTGGCAGATCAGCACCACGCCGCGGGCATCGGCCACGTCCAGGTACAAGGCTTCCAACTGGCCACAAGGGCCATCGATGAACAAGGGGGTTTCGCGGACAAGCAAGGCACTACTCCGTGACCTCGGGAAGGGTCGATTCGTCTAGGTGAGGAATTCTGTTCTGATTTGCGATCGCTCGCGGTATACAGCGCAGGTCTGAGCCGTTAACGTAAAGCAAAGCCGTTTATAGAGGAAGGACTCGTGGAACTCTCGCTCCTTGTTTGGTTGTTGCCGACCCTGGCCCTGGTCATCGGCGTGGTGGTTGGTTTCGTCGTAGCCCGCCTGCTGCCCAATGCCGCGCCGAGCAGCACGCAACGTCAACTGGATGACATCCAGCAGCGTTTCGACAGCTACCAGAACGAAGTGGTCACCCACTTCAACAGCACCGCCGTACTGGTCAAGAAACTCACCCAGAGCTACCAGGATGTCCAGGATCACCTCGCCGATGGCGCCAACACCCTGGCCCTCGACGACGTCACCCGCCAGCGCCTGCTGGCCGCCCTGCACTCCGAAGCGGCCCAAGGCCCACGCGACCGTCTGACCCCGCCGAAGGACACCGCCGAAGTGCCACGCGACTACGCGCCAAAAACGCCGAACTCGCCGGGTATGCTCGATGAGAGCTACGGGCTCAAGCGTTGAGCTGATGCATTGAAAAAGGCCTCGAAAGAGGCCTTTTGTTTTTCTGAGGGGCAGCATTGCCTAGCAATCGGCACCGAGCCTGCAACAGGTTCACGCAACTTACTCAGCACACATTTCCGAGTGCCTCTCGGCCACGTATTACCTGAACCTGCATAAGTCTATCCAACCCAGGAGAACTCTTATGCTGACTCACCGACAACGCTCATTCATTGCCACTGTTGAGGCTGTGGACGGTAGCTTGAACTTTCTCGACGAACTGCTGGGCAAGCCAGCCGAATTCATGACCCCTTCAACCTACCTCCCTGCCAGAAGAACCAACATCTCACTACCACGATTTGCACCGCATTATGTAGATCTGCCAGCCGAGGTAATACCCGGCAAGAAAAAAATCAAGTCGAATTATTGGGGACATTCACCTGACACAATCGACGTCGCCCCCTTGCAACTGTACTTTCGCTGCGTGGATGAGGGTTATCGGCTGTTTGTTCGTTCTTCCGTGCGCTACAAGCACGCACTTTACCTTCACGACGAGAACTGTGTGTGTGCTTTAACCTCACCGTTCAATGGCGTCTACCCAACACCGTTCGACTTGTTGGATACCAACAACGCACCTCTGGCATTCGGCGACCTTGATGACCAAGCCACCGTGCGCCTGACCCCAGCTGGCGAACGTGCGCCACTCATGCTGCAAACGTTCAAAGATAATCCTTTCACCTATGTTTCCACGCAGGGCCAGCAACCTCTGGAACTGCGCCTGAATATTCTGGAAAGAAACGCCGCCTACTTGAACGACCCTGACGAAGTTTGATCGCCAGGCGTTGGCCTCTGGCGCTGGCAAGCCAGCGTCAGGACCAGCACAACCGAATCAATTGCAAACCGTCAACGCCTGTCGTACATCCTCGATAAGATCCTCCACATCCTCAAGCCCCACCGATAAACGAACCAAACCTTCTGATATCCCGTGATGCGCCCGCTCCTTCGGCGTATAGCTGGAATGGGTCATGCTCGCCGGATGCTGCGCCAGCGACTCGGCATCGCCCAGGCTCACCGCCCGCGCGAACAGCTGCAGGGCATTCATGAAGCGCCGCCCGGCTTCGATGCCGCCCTTGAGCTCAAAGGCGATCATGCCGCCCGGCAGGCGCATCTGCCGTTGAGCGAGTTGGTACTGGGTAAACGAGGGCAGCCCTGGATAGTGGATAAACTCGACCTGCGGCTGGCGCGCGATAAACTCCGCCACCTGCTGGGCGTTGGCGCAATGGCGGTCCATGCGCAGGGCCAGGGTCTTGATACCGCGCATCAACAGCGAAGCGTCATGGGGCGACAGCACCGCGCCTGTCATGTCTTTGAGGCCTTCCAGGCGTATCCGGTCAATCAGCGCCTTGCGCCCCACCACCAGCCCTGCGGTGAGATCACCATGGCCGCTCAAGTACTTGGTGGCCGAATGCACCACCAGTTCGGCTCCCATTTCCAGGGGCCGCTGCAAATAAGGCGTGCAGTAGGTGTTGTCGACCACGATATGCAAATCATGCCCACGCGCGGCATCCGCCACGGCCGCGATATCGACCAGTTGCATGTTGGGGTTGGCGGGTGTTTCGAAGTAGATCATCCGTGTTTTGCTGGTGATCGTCGCCTTGAGTGCCTTGATGTCGTTAAGGTCGACGTGACGGATTTTCACCCCGAACTCGCCAATGCCATGGTGCAGGAAGGCAAAGGTACAGCCATACAACGTGCGCCCGACAATCAGTTCATCACCCGGCCGCAGCAGGGTCCAGATCGTCGAGGTAATGGCCCCCATCCCCGAAGCCAACGCCAGCCCGGCCTCACCCCCTTCCAGCGACGCCATGCGCCGTTCCAGCAAGGCCAGCGTCGGGTTGGAAATACGGCTGTAGAAGTGCCCCGCTTCCTCCCCTGCAAAGCAGGCAGCGCCGTATTCGACGGTGGGGAAGGCATAGGTCGCTGTTTGATACACCGGCGGCACGAGTGCGCCCCCGTGGGAAAGCGGGTCATAACCATGGTGGATGGCCCGTGTGGAAAAACCGGTGTTGTTATGGGAGTCGCGCATGGCAACAGCCTCTGGTGGTTTGTTATAAGCTTATGCCACCGAGCTGCCTGAGTTTTTCCAAAATAGCCCACGCAATCGAGCACTTTTTGGAACAAAAACAACAATTATTCGATCAGGAGGGCAAAACATGCCTTCGAGCCTCGACCGCACCGACCGCGCCCTGCTCGCCGCCCTGCAGGACAACGCCCGCCTTACCGTCTCCGAGCTTGCCGACCAGGTAGCGCTGACCACCTCGCCTTGCTGGCGGCGGGTCAAATTGCTGGAAGATAACGGTTATATCACCGGCTACCAGGCCATTCTTTCCCCTAAGTCATTGGGGTTTGGCGTCACCGCTTTTGTCAGCATCATGATGGATTCGCATACCAAAGACATGGCCTTGGCCTTTGAGAAGCGGTTGATGGAAATACCCGAAATCGTTGCCTGCCATAATATTTCCGGGCGCTATGACTTCTTGCTGGAAATACTGGCGCGGGACCTTGAATCGTTTGGGGAATTCACCCGGGAAGTACTGCAGCGGTTGCCAGGAGTTAAAGAAATTTATTCGAGTTTTTCGTACAAGGCAGTGAAAGAGAGGCGCGTGATTCCTGTGTCGGAGAAGCATATCTGATTCAGACCTTTCCGAACGGCAGGAAGGGTCCTACCGATGGATAGGCCGCAACTGACATACTGCACATTCAATACACGAAAAGCTTTGCCATGTAGTGATCAGGAGAACCTACATGGCACAGGACAAAACGTATTATCTCACCGAAGGGCTTTGGATTAGCGCCGCTGCCCCCACGGGTGCTGAACTCAGGTTAATGGGTGGCGGTGGAGGCGGACCAGGCGGAGGGGGCTGGGGGCTGGGGGCTGAGTGAAGGCTACCCTCGCGGTACCAGCCCAACCAAAAATGATATTGCGCGGGTCATTTCAACACGGAGAGTGTTGACAGAGGAATATCAGGTCATCGAGAAAGACCACGAAGAAAAATATACTCAAGAGATAAACCAGCTCCCAGAAACGATTGCCGCATTAAAAGCTCAAATCAGATCCGACGCGCAGAACACACCCAACCAATCTTTAAAAGCAATAGTTGAACAACAGGTTTTGACCTCACGTATCAGCCAGATGCGTGAGGACTACCTGCAGATTTTACCCGACGCAAATAGCTATTTTGGCGTACCCGCGTTCTATAAGCGCGGCGATTCAATGATGAGTCGGTTTCTCGACCCTGGCTTCATCGAATCAACAACGGGTGAAGCCTTGGGTGCGGAATGGGCCACAAAACTGCAGAGGTCGTGGGACGGCGCCTATCGTTTACACCTGCTAGCCCAGAAGCATCAGTCGCTAGCGGATGAACTCAAAGGGCTGGCAGGACAGGTAGATCAAGAGGAGCTGACCCAGCAGCCTTTAGACCTGCTGAAGGTGATTGCGCGTAGAACAGCGCAGATTCACGTAGAGCGGCAAATTCACTTCGAATGTTTGCCTAATGTTATTCAGCATGAGCTCGGGCAAACCGTCATTGGGGACGCGTACACATTCGCCCAAACGTTCAATGCTTACTTGGCCACCGCCTCTGCTCTGGTGCAGAGCAAACAATCGCAAATACCGCAGTACCCAGATCAAAATCCGCGGATCAGCAGCCCTCTGTCGAAACCCCAACTGGAAGGGCTGTTGCATCTTGTGGATGAGCAAAGATTGCGCCGAGCTGGTCAGCGCTGGAAGGAATATCACCAGGCCCTTGCATTGAGCGAATCGATCAGGTTCCTCGATACCTTCACAAGTGCTACGCAGAATCTTAACCAGCGCGCGGCCGAAGTTGAACACTTACAAGCTCAGTTTGCAGCGCAACAGGCGGCGGCTGAGGAAGCCGCTTGGCTACAGGCTGAGGCTGAGCGCCTGGCTGCCGAGGAAGTGGTGAGGCAGCAAGCCGAAGCTGAGCGATTGGCCGCAGAAGAAGCGGCACGCCAGCAAGCCGAAACTGAGCGTTTAGCTGCCGAGGCGGAACGGCAGCAGCTCGAGACGTTGCTCAAACGTATAAGTTACAACCACGAAGGCCGACTGGCGGCATCGGTCCCTGCAATCATCCCCATCGGTGCTGCAACGTTCGCAATCGCCGAGACCGCCTATACAGCGTTAGGGGCTGCAATATCTGCAGCTTTGACCAGGATTATTGCGGCTTCCACTCCCGCCCTAGCGGTGGGCTCCCTGGCTATGGCCTGGCCGTCGACGTTGGCCAACAGCGAACGTCACTACCTCATCAGCACGCCCCTCGCTAACCTTTCACCTCCGAACGGTCCGGATCTAGTCGCCCTTGCCCTCTCATCAACCAGTATCGATTTACCTTACCTTCTTGCAGGGGCCGAAGACCAACATGGGCTGGATCTCTACGTGGTACCTGGCGCTAAGCCAGTACCCGTTCGCGCCGCGACTTTCGACAGCGAGCGCCAGCTTTACAGCCTGGCACTGGAGAACCCTCAGCGAATTCTGACCTGGACCCCAGCCAGCGCACCGGGGGATGAACAGGGAAGCTCTACCAGTCTTCCGCCGGCACCACCTGGGACTGTCGTTTACACCGGCAGCAGCCTTAATCCTGTAAGCACCGAGCAGGACGGTTATCCGGCTCTGGAGCTACTGGATCAAGAACGGCTGATAATCACCTTTCCGCTGGATTCGGGTTTGCCGCCTATTCTGGTGGTGTTCAAGAGCCCGCGATATGAGCCAGGGATTGCTACAGGGTTAGGCTCGCCAATCACTGGTATCTGGCTCGATGAAGCAGCCAGGCAGACCGGGGCAGAAATTCCAACACAGATTGCGGATGTGCTGAGGGGACGGGAATTTCGAGATTTCGATGCTTTCCGAGCCGCATTCTGGAAGGCTGTAGCCGAACACCCCGAGCTGTCTAGTCAATTTAACACTGCAAATAGAAATCTCATGGCTAGAGGACACGCCCCCAAAGCACGTGACAAAGATCACTACAAGGGGCACGCTACTTTTATACTCCATCACGTGATTCCAATTTCCGAACATGGAGCTGTATACGATGCTGACAACTTGAAGATTGTCACGCCGGCAGCGCATCACAACATACATTACGGGGCATCAGAATGACTCCAAAAAACAGCATATCTGAATTCACAGAACTGGAATTCCTTGAATTTATAACCTCAATTACAAACCCACCCAACAATATAAGCGAACAGGATTTAGATTCACACATCATGAGATTTAAATCGCTAAGCGAACATCCGAATGGCTCGGACTTAATATACTGGCCTGAGGCAGACGGCCTTGATACGCCAGAGGAAATCGTACGCATCATAAAAGAGTGGCGCGCAGCTAACGGCAAGCCAGGATTTAAAGCAGAGTAAATCCAACACCCCGCTCATACGGGGTGTTACTCCTTAAAAAATAGTGCGTTCCAGACCTGTGAGATTTGCACGTCCGGACACAAACAAAAAACCCCGCCGAAGCGGGGTTTTTCATGCAGCCTCAGCGCTTAGATCGCGCCACGCTGGCGCAGCACATCCAGCACCTGCTTCACGCCTTCGTCGACACTGGTGTTCTGGGTATCGATCACCAGGTCAGCGTCCAGCGGCACATCGAACGGGAAGCTTTCACCCGGGATGTTGTCGCCACCGGCAGCATACAGGCCCTGCGGGTCGCGCTCGCGGCAGGCGATTGGCGAGGCCTGGACGTAAACGGTCACCAGACGCTCCTTGCCGATCAGCGCCTTGGCCTGTTCGCGGCCTTCGGCATCCGGGGCGACGAAGGCGGCCAGGGTCAGCATGCCGGCTTCGTTGAACTGGCGCGCCACATGGGCGGCGCGGCGCCAGTTCTCGGTGCGGCCGGCGCGGTCCTGTGGCAGGCCCTTGTTCAGGTCGTGGCGCAGGTTCTGGCCATCGAGCACGTACACCGCACGGCCCATGTCGAACAGCTTGCGCTCCACGGCGTAGGCCAAGGTGCTCTTGCCAGCACCGGACAGGCCGCTGAACAGCACGGTGGCCGGCTGCTGGCCGAAGCGCAGGGCGCGCTCTTCGGTGGACACGTGAGCCTGCTTGCCATGCTGGCCGGTGCTGCCGTGCGGCAGCACTGGCTGTGCGATGATCATGCCGGCGCCAACGGTGCCGTTGGTCAGGCGGTCGATGACGATGAATGCACCGGTGGTGCGGTTGCTGTCATAGCCGTCCAGCGCGATGGCGCTGTCCAGGGACACCTTGACGCGACCGATCTCGTTCAGCTGCAGCGCGCTGGCCGCATCCTTTTCGAGGGTGTTCACATCGACCTTGTGGGTGATGCTGGCGATCGAGCCCGGCACATAGCTGGTGGCACGCTTGATGTCGTATTTCTTGCCGGGGAGCATGGGCTCTTCGGCCATCCACACCAGCATCGCGTCGAACTGGTCGGTCACCGGCGGGACGTTGTCGGCATGCACCAGCAGGTCGCCACGGGAGATGTCGATTTCGTCTTCCATGGTCAGGGTCACGGCCTGGCCTGGGCCGGCGTTTTCCAGCTCACCTTCGTAGGTGACGATCGACTTGACCCGGCTGCTCTTGCCCGACGGCAGCACGACGATTTCGTCGCCCTTGTGCACCACACCACTGGCGAGGGTGCCGGCAAAGCCGCGGAAGTTCAGGTTCGGACGGTTGACGTACTGCACCGGGAAGCGCAGGTCGGTGAAGTTGCGGTCGGCCGCGACTTCCACGGTCTCGAGGATTTCCATCAGCGCAGGGCCGGTGTACCACGGCGAACGCTCGCTGCGGTTGACCACGTTGTCGCCCTTGAGCGCCGACATCGGCACGAAGTGCAGGCTGCTCGGCGTCAGGTTGATGGCATCGGCGAACTTCAGGTAGTCGGCCTTGATTTCTTCGAACACGCCTTCGTCGAACCCTTTGAGGTCCATCTTGTTGACGGCGACGACGATGTGCTTGATGCCCAGCAACGAGGCGATGTAGCTGTGACGACGGGTCTGGGTCTGCACGCCGTAGCGGGCATCGACCAGGATGATCGCCAGGTCACAGGTGGATGCACCGGTGGCCATGTTACGGGTGTACTGCTCGTGGCCCGGGGTGTCGGCAATGATGAACTTGCGCTTGGCGGTGGAGAAGTAGCGGTAGGCGACATCAATGGTGATGCCCTGCTCACGCTCGGCCTGCAGGCCGTCGACCAGCAGCGCCAGGTCGACTTCTTCGCCGGTGGTGCCGGACTTCTTCGAATCACGGGTGATGGCTTCGAGGTGGTCCTCGTAGATCATCTTCGAGTCGTGCAGCAGGCGCCCGATCAGGGTGCTCTTGCCGTCGTCGACGTTGCCGCAGGTCAGGAAACGCAGCAGTTCCTTGCGCTCGTGCTGGGCCAGGTAGGCGAGGATGTCCTCGCTGATCAGATCAGATTGGTGCGACATGGAGTAACCCTGAAATTAGAAGTAGCCTTGGCGTTTCTTGTCTTCCATGGAGCCGGCGCCATCGTGGTCGATGACACGGCCCTGGCGTTCGGACGTACGGGTCAGGAGCATTTCCTGAATGATGTCCGTCAGGGTCTCGGCTTCGGACTCGACAGCACCCGTCAGCGGGTAGCAACCGAGGGTACGGAAACGCACCTTCTTCTTGACGATGCGGGCCTTTTCTTCCTCGGAGAGGTGCTCGAGGATGCGCTCGTCGTCGATCATGATCAGGGTGCCGTTCTTCTCGATGACTTCACGCTCGGCGGCGAAGTACAGCGGCACGATCGGGATGCCTTCGAGGTAGATGTACTGCCAGATGTCCAGCTCGGTCCAGTTCGACAGCGGGAAGACGCGGATCGACTCGCCCTTGTTGACCTTGCCGTTGTACACGTTCCACAGCTCGGGGCGCTGGTTCTTCGGGTCCCAACGGTGCTTGCTGTCGCGGAACGAGTAGACGCGTTCCTTGGCGCGCGACTTCTCTTCGTCACGGCGGGCACCACCGAAGGCGGCGTCGAAACCATGCTTGTCCAGCGCCTGCTTGAGGCCCTGGGTCTTCATGATATCGGTGTGCTTGGAGCTGCCATGGGTGAAGGGGTTGATGCCCTGCGCCACACCCTCAGGGTTGACGTGGGTGATCAGCTCCAGGCCCATTTCCTCGACCATCTTGTCGCGGAAGCTGTACATCTCCTGGAATTTCCACTGGGTGTCGACGTGCATCACCGGGAACGGCAGCTTGCCCGGGAAGAAGGCCTTGCGCGCCAGGTGCAGCATCACGGCGGAATCCTTGCCGATCGAGTACAGCATCACCGGGTTGTCGAACTCGGCGGCCACCTCGCGGATGATGTGGATGCTCTCCGCCTCCAGCTGTTTCAAGTGCGTCAGTTTGTCGACCATGGCTACTCACGAAAAACGATCTTATGGACGGCCTGCGGGCCGTGTTCGAGCGAGCCACTTTATCACAGCGGCTGATTCTATTTAGGAGGCGGGCTAGATCGAAACAATCTAACGATATGACTGGGGGTTTGGGCTCTGGCTACTCACCACCAGCCGTTGTAGGAGCAGCCTTGGGCTGCGAAGAGGCCAGTGGTGGCACTTTACCTGTACCGGCCTCTTCGCAGCGCAAGGCTGCTCCTACAGGGGTTGTGGGAGATCCGGAAGGGTTAGATCGGGTTGGGGCAATCGATGAACAGATGTTCCACGGCGAAGCGCCGGGCCAGGTAGTCGCCCAGGGCCTGCACGCCATAGCGCTCGGTGGCATGGTGCCCGGCGGCGATGAAGCTGACGCCGTTTTCGCGAGCACTGTGGAAGGTCTGTTCCGACGCCTCGCCACTGATGAACAGGTCCACCCCTGCGGCAATCGCGGTATCGATATACCCCTGCCCGCCCCCGGTGCACCAGCCCACGCGGCGGATCATCTGCTCGCCTTCAACCAGCAACGGCTCACGCCCCATCACCTCTTGCACCCGCCGGGCAAAATCCCGTGCAGTCATCGGCTCAGCCAGCGACCCGACCAAGCCAACCACTTTCGGGTTTTCCGGGTCCAGCGGCCCCTCGACGGTGATATCCAACTGGCGCGCCAGCTGCACGTTGTTGCCCACCTCCGGGTGTACATCCAGCGGCAGGTGGAACGCCAGCAGGCTGATGTCGTGCTTGAGCAGGGTTTTCAAACGGCGCTGCTTGATCCCCGTGATGCACGGGTTCTCGCCCTTCCAGAAGTAGCCATGGTGCACCAGCACCAGGTCGGCCTCGGCCTCGACTGCGGCATCCAGCAACGCTTGGCTGGCCGTGACACCGCTGACAATGCGGCTGACCTGCGGACGGCCCTCGACCTGCAGCCCGTTGGGGCAATAATCCTGGATCTTCGCACTGCCCAGGTAGCGCTCGGCTTCCTCGACCAGGGTGTTCAGAGCGACGGCCATGAAAATCTCCTCGAAATCTGCGTTTTTGCCGGGTTCAACACCCGTATACTGGCCGCCATTATGAGCCGTCGCCGGCCTTGGGGAAACCGGCGTCAGCCGCCTGGGTGCAGGCCAGACAAGCCTTCGCCGATCAGCGGTTTCAGGTGTATGATCGCGCGCGCTCGCGCCCCGTGGCGCTGCTATCTGGCTCCCGCCCTACTCCCAGGATTCGTTCATGTTCAAGGCTCTGCGTTACTTTGGCTGGCCCCTGCTCACCGGTGTGTTGATCGCCATGCTGATCATCCAGCGCTTCCCGCAATGGGTCGGCCTGCCCAGCCAGGACGTCAACCTGCAGCAGGCCCCGCAAACCACCCGGATCATGCAGGGCCCGGTGTCGTATGCCGACGCCGTGACCCTGGCCGCACCGGCGGTGGTCAACCTGTACACCACCAAGGTGGTCAACAAGAGCGCCCATCCACTGTTCGAAGACCCGCAGTTCCGCCGCTTCTTTGGCGACAACCTGCCCAAGCAGAAGCGCTGGGAGTCGAGCCTGGGCTCGGCGGTAATCATGAGCCCCGAGGGCTACCTGCTGACCAACAACCACGTCACCAGTGGCGCCGACCAGATCGTGGTAGCGCTCAAGGATGGCCGCGAGACCTTGGCGCGGGTGATCGGCAGCGACCCGGAAACCGACCTGGCGGTGCTGAAGATCGACTTGAAGAGCCTGCCGGCCATTACCATCGGCCGCTCCGACAACATCCACATTGGTGATGTCTCGCTGGCCATCGGCAACCCCTTTGGCGTCGGCCAGACCGTGACCATGGGCATCATCAGTGCCACCGGCCGTAACCAGCTGGGCCTGAACAACTACGAAGACTTCATCCAGACCGACGCGGCGATCAACCCGGGTAACTCCGGCGGTGCACTGGTCGATGCCAACGGCAACCTGATCGGCATCAACACGGCCATTTTCTCCAAGTCCGGCGGCTCTCAGGGCATTGGTTTCGCCATCCCGGTGAAGCTGGCGCTGGAGGTGATGAAGTCGATCGTCGAACACGGCCAGGTGATCCGTGGCTGGTTGGGCATCGAAGTGCAGCCGCTGAGCCAGGAACTGGCTGAGTCGTTCGGTATGCAGAATCGCCCAGGCATCGTCGTGGCGGGGATCTTCCGCGAAGGGCCGGCGCAAAAAGCCGGGCTGCAGCTGGGTGACGTGATCATGAGCATCAACGGCGAGCCGGCGGGTGACGGGCGCAAGTCGATGAACCAGGTGGCGCGGATCAAGCCCAACGAGAAGATCACCATCGAGGTGATGCGCAATGGGCAGCAATTGAAGCTGGTCGCCGAAGTGGGGCTGCGGCCGCCGCCTGCTCCGGCGACGACGCAGGAAGAGAAGTAACACTGGGGCTGCTGTGCAGCCCATTCGCAGCACAAGGCTGCTCCTACAGGGGGATCGCATTGCCTTGTAGGAGCAGCCTTGCGCTGCGAATGGGCCGCAAAGCGGCCCCACCAGCATCAATGCAAAATCTGACTCAAGAACAACTTGGTCCGATCACTGCGCGGCCGGTCGAAGAAATCATCCGGCGCCGCCTGCTCCACAATCTCCCCCTTGTCCATGAAGATCACCCGGTTCGCCACGGTGCGGGCAAAGCCCATCTCGTGGGTGACACAGAGCATGGTCATACCATCCTCGGCCAGGCCCACCATGGTATCGAGCACTTCCTTGACCATCTCTGGGTCGAGCGCCGACGTCGGCTCGTCGAACAGCATGATCTTCGGTTTCATGCACAGCGCCCGGGCAATCGCCACACGCTGCTGTTGGCCACCCGACAACTGCCCCGGGTACTTGTGCGCCTGCTCAGGGATCCGCACCCGCTCCAGATAATGCATGGCGATTTCCTCGGCCTTGCGCCGCGGCATCTTGCGCACCCACATCGGCGCCAGTGTGCAGTTTTCCAGAATGCTCAGGTGCGGGAACAGGTTGAAGTGCTGGAACACCATGCCCACCTCACGGCGGATCGCCTCGATCTGCTTGAGGTCGTTGGTCAGCTCGACGCCATCGACGACGATGCGCCCCTGCTGGTGCTCTTCAAGCCGGTTAAGGCAGCGGATGGTGGTCGACTTGCCCGACCCGGATGGCCCGCACAGCACGATGCGCTCGCCCTGGCGCACATTCAGGTTGATGTCCTTGAGCACATGGAACTGGCCGTACCATTTGTTCACACCCTGCATCTGGATGATGCCTTCGGGGCCAGCAGGCTGCTTGATCGCTTCACTCATTTCGAAACTCCTAACGCTTGTGGCCAGTGTCCAGCTTGCGCTCCAGGTGCATGGAGTAGCGGGACATACCGAAACAGAAAATCCAGAAAACCAGCGCAGCGAACACGTAGCCCTCGGTGGCCATGCCCAGCCAGGCCGGGTCGGCCGCCGCTTGCTTGACGCTGTTGAGCAGGTCGAACAGGCCGATGATGATGACCAGGCTGGTGTCCTTGAACAGGGCAATGAAGGTGTTGACGATGCCGGGGATCACCAGCTTCAGCGCCTGGGGCAGGATCACCAGGCCCATCGACCGCCAGTAGCCCAGGCCCATGGCCGCAGCCGCTTCGTATTGCCCCTTGGGGATCGCCTGCAGGCCACCGCGCACCACCTCGGCGATGTACGCCGACTGGAACAGGATCACGCCGATCATCGCCCGCAGCAGCTTGTCGAAGCTCATGCCTTCGGGCAGGAACAGCGGCAGCATCACCGAGGACATGAACAGCACGGTGATCAACGGTACGCCGCGCCAGAACTCGATGAAGGTCACGCAGACCACCTTCACCGCCGGCATCCGCGAACGCCGCCCCAATGCCAGCAGGATGCCCAGCGGCAACGCACCGACGATACCCACGGTGGCGATCACCAGGGTCAGCATCAGCCCGCCCCACTGGCTAGTCGGCACGCTTTCCAGGCCCAGGTAGCCGCCATGCAGCAGGGTGTAGGCGAGAACCGGGTACAGCACCAGGAAGCCCAGGCCATACACGGCCTTGCGCGGGAAGCGCTTGATGAACAGCGGCGCGGCGCCGAGCACGGCCAGCCACACGGTCAGGTCCACGCGCCAGCGCAGTTCCGTCGGGTAGTAGCCGTACATGAACTGGCCAAAGCGCTGCTGCACGAACACCCAGCAGGCGCCCTCCTTGGTGCAGTCTGCGCGGGTGGTGCCGACCCAGTTGGCATCAATCAGCGCCCACTGCAGCAAAGGCGGTACGATCAGCCACACCAAATAAAGGGCGAACAGGGTTAGCAGGGTATTGAGCCAGCTGGAGAACAGGTTGGCACGCATCCATGCGAGCACGCCGACGGTCTTCACCGGTGGCGGCATGTCAGGTTTGAAAACGTGAGCATTCACGGGCGTATCCTCACCGCTCGATCAGCGCAATGCGCTTGTTGTACCAGTTCATCAGCAGCGAAATGCTGATGCTGATGGCGAGATAGACACTCATGGTGATGGCAATCACCTCGATGGCCTGGCCGGTCTGGTTGAGCACCGTACCGGCGAACAGCGAGACCATCTCTGGGTAGCCGATACCGGCCGCCAGCGACGAGTTCTTCGCCAGGTTCAGGTACTGGCTGGTCAGCGGCGGAATGATCACCCGCAGTGCCTGGGGGATGATCACCTTGCGCAGGGTCGGGCCCTCGCGCAGGCCCAGCGAACGCGCAGCTTCAGTTTGGCCATGGCTGACCGAACGGATACCGGAGCGCACGATTTCGGCAATGAACGCCGCGGTATAGATCGTCAGCGCCAGGGTCAATGCCAGCAGTTCGGGGATCAGCACCCAGCCACCGACGAAGTTGAAGCCCTTCAACTGCGGCACTTCCCAGTGCACGGGGCTGCCGAACAGCAGCACGCAGAGGCCAGGGATGGCAATGAACAGCGCCAGCCCCACCCAGAACTTGTGAAACGGCTCACCGGTCTCGTTGAAGCGTTTGTTGGCAACACGCACCATCACCACGATGGCCGCGATCGCCAGCGCCAGGGCAATGACAAACGGCCAGAAGCCATCGGCCATCGAGGCGCCGGGCATGTTCAGGCCCCGGTTGCTGATGAAGAACAGGTCGTTGATGTTGATGCTGCCCCGCGGCCCTGGCAGGGTCAGGAACACCGCGAAATACCAGAACAGAATCTGCAGCAAAGGCGGAATGTTGCGAAACGTCTCCACATACACGGTCGCCAGTTTGTTGATCATCCAGTTCGGTGAAAGCCGTGCCACACCGATGATGAACCCCAAAACGGTCGCCAGGATGACGCCGATGAACGTCACCAGCAGCGTGTTGAGCAGGCCGATGACGAACACCCGCGCGTAGCTGTCGGATTCCACATAAGGAATCAGGTGCTGGGCGATGCCGAAGCCGGCACTGCGGTCGAGGAAGTCGAAGCCCGAGGTGATGCCCCGGTGTTGCAGGTTGGTTTGCGTGTTGTGGAACAGGTACCAGCCCAGGCCCACCACGAAGACGATCGTGAGAACCTGGAACAACCACGCGCGCACACGCGGATCGTTCAGGGATAGCCCCTTTTGTGCGCCGATTCGATTTTGCATGAAGTGCCCCGGACAGTAGGGATTCGAACAGCCTGCGGCGGCGGGATGCCGCCGCAGGGTGCAGCCATCAGCGCACAGGTGGCGCGTACTGGATGCCGCCGTTGTTCCACAGGGCGTTCATGCCACGGTCGATCTTCAAGTCAGTGCTCTGGCCCAGGTTCTTCTCGAACACTTCGCCATAGTTGCCCACTTGCTTGACGATCTGGACTACCCAGTCTTTGGGCAGCTTGAGGTCTTTGCCGTACTCGCCGTCAGCGCCAAGCAGGCGGGCGTTGTCCGGGTTCTTGGTGGATTTGGCCTCAGCCTCGACGTTCTTCGAAGTGATGCCGGCCTCTTCGGCGTTGAGCATGGCGAACAGGGTCCACTTGACGATGCTGAACCATTCTTCGTCGCCCTTGCGTACCACCGGGCCCAAGGGTTCCTTGGAGATGGTTTCCGGCAGCACCACGTAGTCGGTCGGCGCGGCCAGCTTGGAACGCTGGGCGAACAGCTGCGACTTGTCCGAGGTCAGCACGTCGCAACGGCCGGACTCCAGCGACTTGGCGCTTTCGTCGGAGGTGTCGAAGGTGATCGGGGTGTACTTCAGGTTATTGGCGCGGAAGTAGTCGGAAACGTTCAGCTCGGTGGTGGTACCGGCCTGGATGCAGATGGTCGCGCCATCGAGCTCTTTGGCACTGGAAACCCCCAGCTTCTTGTTGACCAGGAAGCCGACGCCGTCATAGTAGGTGACACCGGCGAACACCAGGCCCATGCCGGCATCGCGCGAGCTGGTCCAGGTGGTGTTGCGCGACAGCACGTCGACTTCGCCAGACTGCAGCGCAGTGAAGCGTTCCTTGGCGTTGAGCTGGCTGAACTTGACCTTGGTCGCATCGCCGAACACGGCGGCAGCGACGGCGCGGCAGACATCGGCGTCGATACCGACGATCTTGCCTTGCGCATCAGGTACCGAGAAGCCTGGAAGACCGTCGCTCACGCCACACTGGACGAAGCCCTTCTTCTTTACCGCATCAAGCGTGGCGCCGGCCTGGGCGGTTGTCACAGCGCCCAGCGCAGCGGCAGCGGTCAGGACTGCCAGGGTGGTTTTCAACATCTTCATTCACAACCTCCAAATCGCTCTTGTTGTACCGAGCCGGAATTGCACCGCACCCTTTTGAGGCGTATCCGACCCGTGTTGGCTTGTTATTGGGTCAATGGCGCAATGGGCTGTTCTATGACAGCCTTCACGTGCAAAGGGTGTTACCGTCACGGCCTGACCCTTGCATCGAATGATTCATAGCAAAGGGCGTACCACAGTTGACGGCTAAAGCGTTTAAGCGCTCGTCAAGTAGGGAAAGTTGTATCGTTGCGACATTCTTTTTCCGACAATCATTTGCAGCGCCTTCTTTTTACGCACACGAAAACAAGACACGCACACTTTCGGAGCAGTCATGACCAACCCGCTGATTCTCGAACCGCAGAAAACCGCCGACGCCTGTGTGATCTGGTTGCACGGCCTGGGCGCCGACCGTTACGACTTCCTACCGGTTGCCGAATTCATGCAGGAACGACTGCTCAGTACCCGGTTCATCATGCCCCAGGCCCCTACCCGCCCAGTCACCATCAATGGCGGCTATGCCATGCCCAGCTGGTATGACATCAAGGCCATGACCCCAGCGCGCGCCATCGACGAGGCGCAACTGGAGGAATCGGCCGACCAGGTGATCGCCCTGATCAAGGCCGAACAGGCCAAGGGCATCAATCTGTCGCGGATTTTCCTGGCCGGTTTCTCCCAAGGTGGCGCCGTGGTGCTGCACACGGCTTATATAAAGTGGCAAGAAGCCCTTGGCGGGGTGATCGCGCTGTCCACCTACGCGCCAACCTTCAACGATGCCCACGAACTCAGCGCCTGCCAGCAACGCACCCCGGCCCTGTGCCTGCATGGCGTGCACGACCCGGTGGTGATCCCTTCGATGGGGCGCACGGCCTTCGAATACCTGAATACTTGGGGTGTTGCCGCCCAATGGCACGAGTACCCGATGGAGCATGAAGTGGCCATCGAGGAACTGAGCGATATCCACGACTGGTTGAGCAAGCAATTGCAATAAGCCAGGCTCGCCCGTCGTTGTAGGTGTATTCCGCTACGCCGTGTCCAGTTCTTGCTTTACACTGCCCGGCGTACATTCCTTAACCAGTTGATGAGACGATCGTGCTCAAGGCACTCAAAAAAATATTCGGCAAAGGAGACGCCGCGCCTCAGGCCGTCGATCCCGCTGCCAGCGTGAAAACGCCCGCGCCTGCTCCCGCTGCTGTGGCTCAGCCCCAGTCTCAGCCAGCGCCTCAGCCGGCCCCAACACTCGCCGACGCCAGCCCTGAGGCCCAAGCGCCTGCCGCCACCGACAAACCGGCCAAGGACAAACCGCGCCGCGAACGCAAGCCAAAGCCGCAGGCCAGCCTGTGGAAGCTGGAAGATTTCGCGGTAGAGCCGCAGGAAGGTAAAACCCGCTTCCACGACTTCAAGCTGTCCAGTGAAGTGATGCACGCGATCCACGACCTGGGCTTCCCCTACTGCACGCCGATTCAGGCGCAGGTATTGGGTTACACCCTGCGCGGCCAGGATGCTATCGGCCGGGCCCAGACCGGCACCGGCAAGACCGCCGCGTTCCTGATCTCGATCATTTCCCAGCTGCAGCAGACGCCGCCGCCCAAAGAACGCTTCATGGGCGAACCGCGCGCGCTGATCATCGCGCCAACCCGCGAACTGGTGGTGCAGATCGCCAAGGACGCCGCCGCCCTGACCAAGTACACCGGCCTGAACGTCATGAGCTTTGTCGGTGGCATGGACTTCGACAAGCAGCTCAAGGCCCTGGAAGCGCGTCATTGCGACATCCTGGTCGCCACGCCGGGCCGCCTGCTGGACTTCAACCAGCGCGGTGAAGTGCACCTGGACATGGTCGAAGTGATGGTGCTGGACGAAGCCGACCGCATGCTCGACATGGGCTTTATCCCACAGGTACGTCAGATCATTCGCCAGACCCCGCCGAAAAGCGAACGCCAGACGCTGCTGTTCTCCGCCACCTTCACCGAAGACGTGATGAACCTGGCCAAGCAGTGGACCACCAACCCCGCCATCGTCGAGATCGAGCCAGAAAACGTCGCCAGCGAGACGGTCGAGCAGCACGTCTACGCGGTGGCCGGCAGCGACAAGTACAAGCTGCTGTACAACCTGGTGACCCAGAACAAGTGGGAACGGGTGATGGTGTTCGCCAACCGCAAAGATGAAGTACGGCGTATCGAAGAGAAGCTGGTGCGCGACGGCATCAACGCCGCCCAACTGTCGGGTGACGTGCCGCAGCACAAGCGCATTCGTACGCTGGAGAGCTTCCGTGAAGGCCGGATTACCGTGCTGGTGGCCACCGACGTGGCGGGCCGCGGTATCCATATCGATGGCATCAGCCACGTGATCAACTTCACCCTGCCCGAAGATGCCGATGACTATGTTCACCGCATCGGCCGTACCGGCCGCGCGGGGACCAGTGGCGTGTCGATCAGCTTTGCCGGCGAGGACGATTCCTACCAACTGCCGGCGATCGAAGAGCTGCTGGGGCGCAAGATCAAATGCGAGATGCCGCCGGATGAGCTGCTCAAGCCGGTGCCGCGCAAGCATCATTGAGGCACGCAGAGCCCAGGTAATTCGCGATCTCTGTAGGAGCAGCCTTGTGCTGCGAAGAGGCCGGTGACAACACAGTCATCGTTGGTGTTAGCACTGGCCCTTTCGCAGCACAAGGCTGCTCCTACAGAGGCCGTGCTGCTTCCGAAGTACACCGATCGGCTAACCAGCGCCCCGCCGCATCCTGGTCACTCTGCTTCCCTTCCACCCAGCGCGGCCCGTCCTGGGTGTTTTCCTTCTTCCAGAACGGCGCCCGGGTCTTCAGGTAATCCATGATGAAGTTGCAGGCATCGAACGCCGCCTGCCGATGGGCACTGGCCACACCGACGAAAACGATCGGTTCGCCAGGCTCCAACGCGCCAATCCGGTGCAACACCTCGACCTTGAGCAAGGGCCAGCGCTGCTCGGCCTCGACCACGATCTTGGCCAACGCCTTCTCGGTCATCCCCGGGTAGTGCTCAAGGAACATCCCGGCCACCTCGCGGCCATCATTGAAATCACGCACGTAGCCGACAAACCCGACCACCGCGCCCACGCCGACATTCGCGGCATGCATGGCATTGACCTCGACACCCGGGTCAAACGCCCCGTGCTGCACTCGCACCGTCATGCTCAGCCTCCGGTCACCGGTGGGAAGAACGCCACTTCGTCGCCCTCTTGCAGCGGCTCGTCGAGCCGGCACAGCTCTTCGTTGCGCGCGCACATCAGGTTCTGCTCCGCCAGCAATTCATATTGCCCGCCCTTGGCCACCAGCGCCTTGCGCACATCGTCGATCACCGCGAAGTCACCTTCCACACGTTCGGCATCGAGCCCGAGCAATTCCCGGTAACGGGCGAAATACATCACCTTGACCTTCATTACGCGTCCACCTTGTAGTGGCCGCTCTTGCCGCCGAGTTTTTCCAGCAGGCGCACCTGCTCGATCACCATGCCCTTGTCCACGGCCTTGCACATGTCGTAGATCGTCAGTGCGGCAACGCTGGCAGCGGTCAGTGCCTCCATCTCGACGCCTGTCTGGCCGGCCAGCTTGCAGCGGGCGACGATGCGCACTGCGTCCTGCCCTTCGGCGCTGAGCTCGACCTTGACGCTGGTCAGCATCAGCGGATGGCACAGCGGGATCAGGTCGCTGGTTTTTTTCGCCGCCTGGATACCGGCAATGCGCGCCACGGCGAACACATCGCCCTTGGGGTGCTCACCGTCGACGATCATCTGCAAGGTCTGCGGCAACATGCGCACCCGCGCCTCGGCAATCGCCTCGCGCTCGGTCACGGCCTTTTCAGTGACGTCGACCATGTTGGCCCGCCCCTGGGAATCAAGATGTGTCAGCACTGCTCTGCTCCTGTGAAGGGAACACAGAGTGTAAACCTGTGGGTCAGGTTTGAGCAGTGGCATGTACTGTCGGTGCTGGCCTCTTCGCGGGGCAAGCCCGCTCCCACAGGATCTCCACTGGCCTTGAATCGAGTGGATCTACTGTGGGAGCGGGCTTGCCCCGCGAAGAGGCCGGGCGGCGTACCGCCCGGCTGGGTGGGTTACAGATGCGACTCGGCGTACTCGGCCAGTACCGACCGTGGCACACCCTGCAGGGTGATGTGCACGCCATGGGGGAAGTCCTTGAAGCGCTCGGTCAGGTAGGTCAGGCCCGAGCTGGTCGCGGACAGGTAAGGGGTATCGATCTGCGCCAGGTTGCCCAGGCAGACCACCTTGGAACCGGAACCGGCACGGGTGATGATGGTTTTCATCTGGTGCGGCGTGAGGTTCTGGCACTCGTCGATCAGGATCAGGCTCTGCTGGAAGCTGCGACCGCGAATGTAGTTCAGCGACTTGAACTGCAGCGGCACCCGCTCAAGGATGTACTCGACGCTGCCGTGGGTGCTCTCGTCATCCATGTGCAAGGCTTCGAGGTTGTCGGTGATGGCACCCAGCCAGGGTTCCATCTTCTCCGCTTCGGTGCCCGGCAGGAAGCCGATCTCCTGGTCCAGCCCCTGCACGCTGCGGGTAGCGATGATGCGCCGGTAACGCTTGCTGACCATGGTCTGCTCGATGGCCGCGGCCAGGGCCAGGATGGTCTTGCCCGAGCCAGCGGCGCCGGTCAGGTTGACCAGGTGGATATCCGGGTCGAGCAAGGCGAACAGGGCCAGGCTCTGATGGATGTCTCGCGGTTTCAGGCCCCAGGCTTCCTGGTGCAACAGGGGTTCCTGGTGAAGGTCGAGCAGCAGCAGTTCATCATCGCGGATGCCCTTGATCCAGCCGACGAAGCCTTGTTCATCGATGATGAACTCGTTGATGTGCACTGCCGGCAAGTTGTCGATCATTTGCACACGATGCCAGGTGCGGCCCCGTTCCTGGCGGGTGTCGACCTTGCTGACCCGGTCCCAGAACGAGCCGGTGACCGAATGGTAGCCCTTGGACAACAGCGACACGTCATCGACCAACTGGTCGGTGCTGTAGTCCTCGGCCGCGATACCGCAAGCACGCGCCTTCAGGCGCATGTTGATGTCTTTGGTGACCAGCACCACGTCAAGGTCGGTGCGCCGGGCCCGTACTTCGAGCAACTGGTTGATGATGATGTTGTCGTTGAGGTTTTCCGGCAGCAGCTTGTTCGGCTCGTTGCGCGGGGTCATCAGGATGGACAGGAAGCCCTTGGGCCCACTCTTGTTGCGCTGGATCGGCACGCCCTGCTCGACATCGCTGGGCGAGGCGTTACCTAAGGTCTGGTCGATCAGGCGAATGGCCTGGCGGCATTCGGCGGCGATGCTTTGTTTACCGGTCTTGAGCTTGTCGAGTTCCTCCAGCACCGTCATCGGAATGGCGACGTGGTGCTCCTCGAAGTTGAGCAATGCGTTGGGGTCGTGAATCAGGACGTTGGTATCGAGCACATACAGGATTGGCTTGCTGGAGGAAGGGTTGCGTCCTTGGTCATCCATACTCGGTCACCTTATGTCGAAGCCACACGGCGCGGTCTGCTGCGCCGCAGAGTGACTGCCGGTCTTCCCGTATCCGCGTTGCTACGGGCGGGAAGCGAACCTGACACGGTGGATGACGCCACCTGTGCTGCAGGGCTCGGCTGTCTGGTTTCTTCATACCGCATAAACGATGACTAAAAAAAGCATTTTTACGCGCAGGTGAAGTTTATTTTTCCGATTGACGAACAGGGGTTGGCGAGGGGGCGAGTGAGGTCTACAGTCAGATATTAGTCCCCCTGCTCACGATGCCCATAAGCCTGGCAGCCCTCCCAGCCAATGCCGCTCTGCGCGGTGTTGCGCAACAACCATTCCACCGCCGGCTGTGCCTTGGGCAGGCTGTCGTGGAATTGGATCACCCCCTTGCGCCACAGCAGCATCAAGGTCAGCACCCGCTGCGCCGAGGCCTCTGCGCTCAACGGGCCCTCATCCTGTGCATCGATATCCCACAACGACACCTGCAACTGCTGGCTGGCCATGAACGCTTCGCCATCGGCCCGACGCTGGCCATAAGGCGGGCGGAACAGCGGCACGTACTGCGCCGGCAGGTCAGCCTGCACCCGCGCCTGGCTGCGCCGCAACGAATCCTGCCAGCCCTGCCACTGGGCATGAGAGCGGTACTCCCAGCCCTGAATACCCACGCATTGCCCGCGATAGACCTGTCGCAGGGCCTCCACGGTGGCAGCGTCACGGCGTTGCTGCAGGCGATTGCCAAGCACGAAGAACGTGCCTTCAAGCTTTTGCCGGCGCAGGTAATGGGTGAGGGTATCGGTATAGCCCCCGTCGGGCCCTGGGCCCCCCACGAAGGTCAGCAGGAACATGCGATCGTTGAGCTCATCGCCATTGCGTTCCCGGTTGGAAAGGCGCTCGACCTCGCTGCTGGTGTTCGGCAACAGGGCTGCCTTGCGCAGCTGCTCATCCAGGTAACGGACATGGAACTGATGGCTCGGCTCGACCCAGCCGGTATAAAATGTGCCGACATCTGCAGCGAACGTCGCTGCCTGCGTACGCAATTCCGCCATCGACGTGACCGGGTAGCAGAACGAAGCATCCTGTTCGCAGCTGCGCTGGGCCTGTTGATAACCCTGCCACAAACGCTGCCACAGGCGTGCCCGCACCAGGCGGACCTTTTGCAGGTTGATCTGCCGCAACCCTAACCGGGCTGCCAGTGCGCCATCGTCCAGCAGTTCGCTCTCGTGCAGCACCTGGGCGAACGAGAGGATCTCGGCCCGCGAGGCCACATCGAACAGCGCCGGGCTGTCCAACTGCTCGGGCCATAGGCTGCGGTCCAGGCTTGCCTGGGGTGATGGGGCGGCCTGCACGGCCAGGCTCAACAACGTGGCCAGCAAGGCCGATGCAATGCGCACGGTGGGAAGCTCCGCAACAGCAAAACGCGCACTATAGCGCCTGGCTTGGCGATGGTCTGTGACTATCGTCGGCATAGTTTGGACTTGCCAGGCCCAGCCCGTAGAATCCCCGGCAACGATTCCAGGAGCCGACCCGATGCTGACGGTGATTTCCCCCGCCAAGACCCTCGACTACGACACCCCGCCGGTGACCGAGCGTTTCACCCTCCCCCAGTACCTGGACGACTCCCAGGCACTGATCGTGCAACTGCGCGAGCTGTCGCCCGCCCAGATCAGTGAACTGATGCACCTGTCCGACAAACTCGCCGGCCTCAACGCCGCCCGTTTCGGCAGCTGGACCCCAGACTTCACACCGGCCAACGCCAAGCAAGCGTTGCTGGCGTTCAAAGGTGACGTGTACACCGGCCTCGATGCCGAGAGCCTTGGCGAAGACGACTTCAGCTACGCCCAGGACCACCTGCGCATGCTCTCTGGCCTTTACGGCCTGCTGCGCCCGCTCGACCTGATGCAGCCGTACCGCCTGGAAATGGGCACCAAGCTGGCCAACGCCCGCGGCAAGGACCTGTATGCCTTCTGGGGCACGCGCATCAGCGAATGGCTGAACCAGGCCCTGGCCGACCAAGGTGATGACGTGCTGCTGAACCTGGCCAGCAATGAGTACTTCAGCGCGGTAAAACGCAGCGCCCTGAAGGCCCGCGTGATCAACGTCGACTTCAAAGACTTCAAGAACGGCCAGTACAAGATCATCAGCTTCTACGCCAAGAAAGCCCGCGGGATGATGAGCCGATTCGTGATCGAGCAGCGCATCAGCGACCCAGAGCAGTTGAAGCAGTTCGACGTGCAGGGGTACTACTACAGTGCCGAGCAGTCGAAGGCGGATCATCTGGTGTTTTTGCGGGATCAGCCTGGCGAGTAAGTTATTCACGAAGACGGGAGCTGTTCGTAAGAGAACATGCTCCCTTCGTTACAACTTCAAACATTTTCTCATTTGACTATACAGCGGTTACTACTAACCTACTCGCAACCATTTCAAAAAGGTTAGAGGTCAATGTATGGCATTTGACGATACTTTTCGCTTGAGTTCCCACGCAGTAATACTTAACGAAAAAAATGAAATACTCCTATTAAAAGCAACCTATGGGAATTTTGCATGGGGTCTCCCCGGCGGGGCCCTAGAGGTTGGAGAAACAATTCATGAAGCACTCATCAGAGAATGCTTTGAAGAACTCAATCAACCAATCACCGATGCAGCCCTGACTGGCGTTTATTATCATAAACAGTACAACTCACAGGCCTTCATATTCCGCTGCACTCTAAATGACATCTCTAAAATAACATTAAGCAACGAACACTCAGAATACAAATTCGCTCCTGTATCATCTTTAAGCGAAATTCAAGGTATTCGAGTAAGTGACTGCCTGAACTTTTCCGGAATCGTTACCAGTAGAAAATTCTGACCATCACCTCTAATCATTCTAACATGCAATAATTTTCACGCGGTAGACCCTCCCCACTCAGATCTCCCTTATATCTCATTCGATAGATATCGGGGATAAGCGTTTGCATTTTTGACGCTACTGCCTCTACGACCTAAATTTGCGGGCCTGCCACACACGCCGAAAGTTCTGCTGCTTGACGCACATGGCGTGCAAGGATCCTCTCGCTCTTGTACACGCTTTATCTTCCCGTCTCTAACAAATACGTAAACCTTCCGAAACTACGACTTCTCACATGCCTCCCTGCGAACACGCTAGAAACAAATACCGCGGAAGCAACAACCTATTGATAACACTTCGAAAATACAGCCCATAGGATACTCGTACTGCTGAACCTGGCCAGCAATGAGTACTTCAGCGCGGTAAAACGCAGCGCCCTGAAGGCCCGCGTGATCAACGTCGATTTCAAGGACTTCAAGAACGGCCAGTACAAGATCATCAGCTTCTACGCCAAGAAAGCCCGCGGGATGATGAGCCGCTTCGTGATCGAGCAGCGCATCAGCGACCCAGAGCAGTTGAAGCAGTTCGATGTGCAGGGGTACTACTACAGTGCCGAGCAGTCGAAGGCGGACCATCTGGTGTTTTTGCGGGATCAGCCGGACGTCTAGAGACACATTTGATGCAAGGAGCAGAACCTCTCGCTGCTCCTTTTGTGACGATCTCGTACATTTCTCTCAATACGCTCACACTGATCCAATACCTCGAATCTCACGCACACTCACTCCAACCTCTATTGTCTCATTACTACGTACCGCTGCAGCTACTCTCTGAAGCTCTGCAGCATCGATATTCCAGCTTCTCTTATCAAGCAGCTTCTTATGCAGTGCTTCTTCAGTGTGATCTGGGTATCGGGCCATCGCCTTTTTATATTTATAGCGTTTTTCATGCTCATGAAAGTAGGCCAAATCTTCAGCTACCCCGTTACGCTTACGCGTTGTTTTCAATAACCTGTCCTTGTTTTCATCAGCCGGATCTTTATTGTATCGTTCCAATCGCTTGGCATACTTATCATTTTCAACATCCAGCCTCCGCTTTACCATTTTCAGATGACTACGTATACTCGCCAGCTTCTTCCTGTAAAGCAAAAATGCGACCCAATCTCTCATGCGCCCGCTAGGGTCACTATAATTAACAGGATCGCCTGTACAGTAAGCATAGGCATTCAGCCCGCCCGCGCCAAAAGGGCTTATTCGGTCAGGCGAAAGAAATCGCATTAACCGTGAATCGTATTTCCGATAGCCCTGGCCTAACCAATAGCGATCGGTGCTCTGCTCAAGCTGCTCGCCATTGAACCCCAGGGTCAGGTGCGCTCTGGGCAGCGGGGCGTACCCATATACTGAATAGGCACAATTTTCCCCGTCGCTTCTCTGCATGTGTTGAATTACAGACCCTGCCCTATCAACCGCCAGCAAACCTACGAGGCTACCGCTGGAGCGACGCTCTGCTAACGGCTGGTTCACGACGCGGAAAATTGTACAATCCTGTGCAGCCTTTTTTACGCTAGCCAACTTATTTCCTTGATAGAAATACCGTGCCGTGCGTTTATCACACTCCATCGTTAACTCCTTCTTTTACCGTGCACACCCCCGAATTGCCTGCCAGTGTTTATAAGTTTTACCCGTGAAACTACTAACAGATCTGATAGCTTGTAAGAGCCTTTAGCAAACGGCCTCAAGCATTTGGCGCTTTAGCGAGCAAGAATCGCGATGGCGTAAAAGAAAGGATTACTCTGTACGGAGAAATAACTTACAGCGCTCAGCGAAACCTGACTGTAATAACAGTATTATTTTGATACGGGGGTACATATCCGAAATTGGGGCAGAGGCAGCCAGTTGCCCGACATGACATCTGCGGCTTCAAGACCGAGCGCCGCCCCGCGGCGCTTCGCAGCACAAGGCTGCTCCTACAGTTGTTTCGGGCCAATTAACCTTGTGGGAGGCGGTCGCGCGCCGCCTTCACAGGCGTGACTGGCCCGACACAAACGTAGGAGCGAGCGTTGCTCGCGATGCGCCGCGCGGGCGGCGCTCGATCTCGAAACCCCAGAAAATCTCCCGCCAGGCACCAACCCCCACACAATCCATCACGGCAAATAGCCACCAACCGCCCCCCACACAGGCCCGAATCAAACCGCCACCACGCCACAATCCCGACGCCAAAAAACCACCAACCCACCCTTTATCGCCAAACGCCATAAGACCGTTCGTACCTTTTTTGACGTTTTTTGAAAAATATTTTTCGATACTGGCATTAAAACATCCCCCCTCAATCTCGCCCTTTATATACCGGGACGAAACGCCCCAGTGCTATCAGATTGAAACTATTTATCACTGAAGAATTATTTAGAAATCTTTCATCCGGGCAAAACCCAGCCAGGAACTTCTGTCATACCGGATCGCTCATAGTGCCGTAACGATTTTCCTGCCCCTGGGCTGTGAGAGATGACTTACAGATGACAACGGCAGGTATCCACTGCCTGCCACAGCAACTTCGACAGGTATAACGGGCACCCCCCAAGAGCCCTGTCCACGCAGGAGAGACGCGCCCTTACAAATCGTCCTAGTGGTTGATTTCAAAGGATTTATCCACTTGAAAAAACAAGCACAGCAGCGCGCCACGTAGCGCATTGCAATAAAGACGGCTGCACGCCAAGGCACGTTTTTTAATAATGGCTTTTTACTGCCAAGTTTGAGCGCATAACTTTTCGCGCTCCGGAATAATTTTGCCTGCGCTCGGCGAAGTGTGCATTCGCCATGGACCCGTGCGCCCGAAAACTGTTGTTAATCAACCTGGCCCGGCTCTTTCCGAAGGAGCCGGCGTGATAAACACACATGAGGTGATAGCGATGCGTATCAGCATCTTTGGTTTGGGTTATGTAGGGGCGGTCTGTGCAGGCTGCCTGACGGCGCGAGGCCATGAAGTGATTGGTGTGGACGTGTCCAGCACCAAGATCGACCTGATCAACCAGGGCAAGTCGCCCATCGTCGAACCTGGCCTGGAAGCACTGCTGCAACAGGGCATCGCCAATGGCCGCCTGCGCGGCACCACCGACTTCGCCGAGGCCATCCGCGCCAGCGATGTGTCGATGATCTGCGTCGGTACGCCCAGCAAGAAGAACGGCGACCTGGGCCTTGAGTACATCGAGTCGGTGTGCCGCGAAATCGGCTACGTGCTGCGTGACACCACCCGCCGCCACACCATCGTGGTACGCAGCACCGTGCTGCCGGGCACCGTGAAGAACGTGGTGATCCCGATCCTCGAAGACTGCTCGGGCAAAAAGGCCGGGGTCGACTTCGGTGTTGCAGTCAACCCTGAGTTCCTGCGCGAAAGCACCGCGATCAAGGACTACGACCAGCCACCGATGACGGTCATCGGTGAACTGGACAGCGCCAGCGGCGACGTGCTGCAAAGCCTGTACGAAGAACTCGACGCACCGATCATTCGCAAGCCGATCGAAGTGGCCGAGATGATCAAGTACACCTGCAACGTGTGGCACGCCACCAAGGTCACCTTCGCCAACGAGATCGGCAACATCGCCAAGGCTGTCGGGGTCGATGGTCGCGACGTGATGGACGTGGTCTGCCAGGACAAGGTACTGAACCTGTCGCAGTACTACATGCGCCCAGGCTTCGCCTTCGGCGGCTCGTGCCTGCCAAAGGACGTGCGCGCCCTCACCTACCGCGCCGCCAGCCTCGACGTGCGGGCACCACTGCTCGATTCGCTGATGGCCAGCAACGAGTCGCAGGTGCAGAACGCCTTCGAGCTGATTGAAGCCCACGACAAGCGCAAGGTCGCCCTGCTTGGCCTGAGCTTCAAGGCCGGCACCGACGACCTGCGTGAAAGCCCGCTGGTGGAACTGGCCGAGCGCCTGATCGGCAAGGGCTACCAGCTGGGCATCTACGACGAGAACGTCCAGTACGCCCGTGTTCACGGCGCCAACAAGGACTACATCGAATCGAAGATCCCGCACGTTTCCTCGCTGCTCAACGCCGACTTCCAGCAAGTCATCGACAACGCCGACATCATCGTCCTGGGCAACCGTGACGAGCAGTTCCGCGCCCTTGCCCAGCAAGCGCCGGAAGGCAAACAGGTGATCGACCTGGTGGGCTTCATGAGCAAAGCCACCTGCGGCACCAGCCGTACCGAAGGCATCTGCTGGTAACACCCTTGGCCGGGCAGCGCAGGTGCTCCTCAGGGAACACGCGCTGCCCTTCCTTCCCTGATTTCGCGACGGATGCTGAACATGCAAAGGCTCCAGACAGTGCTGTTGCAGTGCGCCGGGTGGCTGCTCTACATGAGCCTGCTCATGTTGATCGCCCTGGCCCTGCCGGCCGATATCTTCGACTCGCAGTCGAAGCACTTCATCTTCCTGGTCGGCGCAGTCGGCATCTGGCGCTACTCGATGGGCGCCACCCATTTCATCCGCGGCATGATCTTCCTGTACGCCGTCTACCCGTACCTGCGCCGCAAAGTGCAGAAGCTGGGCAAGGCTGCGGACCCGTCCCACGTGTACCTGATGGTCACCAGCTTTCGTATCGATGCGCTGACCACCGCGCAGGTGTACAGCTCGGTGATCCGCGAAGCCATCAACTGCGGCTTCCCCACCACCGTGGTCTGCTCGCTGGTGGAGATGTCGGACGAACTGCTGGTGAAAAGCCTGTGGGCCAAATACAACCCGCCGGCACACGTCAAGCTGGACATCGTGCGCATCGCCGGCACCGGCAAGCGTGACGGCCTGGCCTATGGTTTTCGCGCCATCTCGCGGATGCTGCCAGACGAAAACGCCGTGGTGGCCGTGATCGACGGCGACACCGTGCTGGCCGATGGCGTGGTCTGCAAGACCGTGCCGTGGTTCAAGCTCTACCCCAATGTCGGTGGCCTGACCACCAACGAATTCTGCGAAGTGCGCGGCGGCTACATCATGAGCGAATGGCACAAGCTGCGCTTCGCCCAGCGCCACATCAACATGTGTTCGATGGCCCTGTCCAAGCGCGTGCTGACCATGACCGGGCGCATGTCGATGTTCCGCGCCAGTGTGGTGACCAACCCCGAGTTCATCGCCGACGTCGAAAGCGACTCGCTGATGCACTGGCGCCTGGGCCGCTTCAAGTTCCTCACCGGTGACGACAAGTCCAGCTGGTTCAGCCTGATGCGCCTGGGCTACGACACCTTCTACGTGCCGGATGCCGCCATCAACACCGTCGAGCACCCGCCCGAAAAAAGCTTCCTCAAGGCCAGCCGCAAACTGATGTACCGCTGGTACGGCAACAACCTGCGGCAGAACTCCCGCGCGCTGGGCCTGGGCCTGCGGCGCCTGGGGCTGTTCACCAGCATCGTCCTGTTCGACCAGCGCGTGTCGATGTGGACCAGCCTGCTGGGCCTGACCGTGGCGGTGATCGCCAGCCTCAAGTTTGGCCTGGGTTTCCTGCTGGTGTACCTGCTGTGGATCGGCATCACTCGCCTGATCCTGACCGTGATGCTGCTGTGCTCCGGGCACAAGGTCGGGCCGGCCTATCCGCTGATCCTTTATTACAACCAGATCGTCGGCGCGATGATGAAGATCTACGTGTTCTTCCGCCTCGACAAGCAGTCCTGGACCCGCCAGCCCACTGCCCTCAAACGTGACCTCGCCAGCTTTCAACAATGGTTCAACACCTGGTCCTCGCGGACCATGACCTTCTCGGCGGCCAGCATCTTCGTTGCTGTGCTGTTCATGGTCGTGTGAGCCCAACCGGATCGGATCTAACAGGAACAAACCACCATGAATACCGCCGTGAACGTCAACGTCGTGCATGAGTCCGAAGCCCAGCGCCAACACGCCCGGGTGCGCATTCCAGCCAAGCTGCGCTTTCTGGATAACCAGCGCCAAACCCACGAAGTGAAGGTCGATGACCTGTCCGCCGGTGGCCTGAGCTTCCACACCAAACAGCAACTGTCGGTGGGCGATGTGCTGCGCGGGCGGCTGCAGTTCGTGGTCGACAACCTGGGCCTGTCGATCGACATCGAGTTCCAGGTGCGCTCTTTCAACCCCAGCAATGGCCGTACCGGCGCGCAGTTCCAGAACCTGGAGCCGCGCGACATCGCCACCCTGCGGCACATCATCACCAGCCACCTGTCGGGTGAGCTGATCAGCATCGGTGATGTGCTCAGCACGCTGCAGCGCGACAACTTCACCAAGGCGCGCAAGCAGAAGGATGGCGGTGCCGGCCTGACCGCCTTCGGCCGCCTCAAGGCGGTCAGCGTGACCCTCGGCGTGTTCGTGATCGGCGTGGCCGCCTTCGGTTTCGTTGCCAAGTCGCTGTACGGCATGTACTTCGTCAGCCACGCCGAAGCTGGCGTGGTCGCAGTGCCCACCACCAGCGTCACCATGCCCCGCGACGGCACCGTGAACAGCCTGGTCGAAAGCGGCGGCCAAGTGGTCAAGGGCGCGCCCCTGGCGAGTTTCAGCACCAGCATGCTGGACATGCTCAAAGGCCACCTGGACGACTCGCAACTGGAGCCGGCCAAGGTTGAGGAACTGTTCGGCAAGCAGCTTTCCGGCACCCTCACTAGCCCCTGCGATTGCGTGGTCGCCCGCCAGCTGGTGGATGACGGCCAGTATGCCGCCAAGGGCCAACCGATCTTCCAGCTGATCCCACGCACCACCAACCCGATGGTCGAAGCGCGCTTCAGCTACCGCCAGTTCGACGAGGTCACGCCCGGCACCCGAGTCAACTTCCAGGTGGCCGGCGAAGACGAAGTGCGCACCGGCCAGATCGTCAGCAGCGCCAGCCTCAACAGCGAAGACCTGGCCTCCGACATCCGTGTGCAGATCAAGCCTGACAGCGGCCTGCCAGCAGAACTTGCCGGGCGCCCTGCTTCGGTCAGCAGCGACCGCGGGCCGTCGTTCAACTGGCTGATCGACAAAGCCGTGGCCCGTGGGCTGTAAGAGGACAAGCCGATGACTGAGCCCGATCGCGTCATGCCTATTGCATTAATGTTGCCTGTTTTGCGAGCGCTGCGCGCTCGTTCGCGGCACAAGGCCGCTCCTACAGGGCCCGAGTCGCTCCCCCATCTGTCGCCTGGCGCAAAACCTGTAGGAGCGGCCTTGTGCCGCGAACGGGCGCGCAGCGCTCGCCCATTCACATGGGGCACGCTTGCCTTGGCCATCACGCTCGCCGGCTGTGCCGGCCTGCCTGACCAGCGCCTGGCCAACGAAGCCCTCAAGCGCGGCGACACCGCTTTGGCCGAGCGCAACTACAAGGCCCTGGCCGACCTCGGCTACAGCGATGCGCAAGTCGGCCTGGCCGACATCAAGGTCGCCACCCGCGACCCGGCGCAGATCAAGCAAGCCGAAGCCACCTACCGCGCCGCAGCCTCCACGTCGCCACGGGCCCAGGCGCGGCTAGGCCGCCTGCTGGTGGCCAAGCCCGACAGCACCCAGGCTGAACGTGAAGAGGCCGAAACGCTGCTCAAGCGCGCCGCCCAGCAAGGCGAAAGCAATACCTTGATCCCGCTGGCGATGCTCTACCTGCAATACCCGCAGAGCTTCCCCAACGTCAATGCGCAGCAACAGATCGACCAGTGGCGCGCCGCCGGCAACCCGGAGGCGGGCCTGGCCCAGGTGCTGCTGTATCGCACCCAGGGCACCTACGACCAGCACCTGGGCGAGGTCGAGAGCATCTGCAAGGCCGCGCTCAATACCACCGACATCTGCTACGTCGAACTGGCCACCGTGTACCAGAAGCGCGGCCAGCCCGACCAGCAAGCCGCCCTGCTCGGCCAGCTCAAGGCAGCCTATGCCCGCGGTGCCGTACCGGCCACCCGGGTCGACAGCGTCGCCCGTGTGCTGGCTGACCGCAGCCTCGGCCAGACCGACGAAAAAACCGCCAAGGACCTGCTCGAACAGGTGGCGCCGGCCAACCCGGCGTCGTGGGTCAGCCTTGCGCAACTGGTCTACGACTTCCCCGAGCTGGGCGACACCGACCAGCTACTGGCCTACATCGACAAAGGCCGCGCCGCCGAACAGCCACGCGCCGAACTGCTGCTGGGCCGCCTCTACTACGAAGGCAAGACGCTGCCCGCCGATGCGGCAAAAGCCGAACAGCACCTGCAGGCCGCCGCCGACGCTGGCGAGGTCAGCGCCGATTACTACCTGGGCCAGCTGTACCGCCGCGGTTACCTGGGCAATGTCGAGCCACAGAAGGCCGTCGACCACCTGCTCGCTGCCGCACGTGGCGGCCAGAACAGCGCCGACTATGCCTTGGCACAGCTGTTCAGCGAAGGCCATGGCATCCGCCCGCAACCTGGCAACGCCTGGGTGTTCGCGCAACTGTCGCAGGCCAACCCGACGCCACAGTCGGCCGAACTGCTGCAGCAACTCGATCAGCAACTCACGCCAGACCAGCGCAGCCAGGCGCAAACCCTGCTGACGCAGGAAAAACAGGCGCGCGGCAGCATGGCCCAAGGCGCCAACAGCACCCTGGCCCTCGAAGCCCTGCAAGACGACGAACAAGAAGTAGACGGTGAGGACTCGCTATGACGCTCAATCCCTTCGTGAAAGCCGGCATCGGCCTGAGCTTCGCCCTGCTGTGGTCCTGCCCGACCCTGGCCGACATGACCGCGCAGAAAAACTTCGGCCTGGACGTGAAAATCACCGGCCAGTCGGAAGACGATCGCGACCTCGGCACCCGGCCCGGCGGTGACGTCAACGGCCTCGGCCTGGACCTGCGCCCCTGGGTGTACGGCGAGCGCGGCAACTGGAGCGCCTACGCCATGGGCCAGGCCGTCGCGGCCACCGACACAATCGAAACCGACACCCTGCGCCAGAACGACGACGGCACCACCACCGACACCGGTGACGACAGCCGCAAGCCGGACAAAAGCTACCTGGCCATGCGCGAGTTCTGGGTCGGCTACAGCGGCCTCACCCAGTACCCTGGCGAGCAACTGCGCTTAGGCCGCCAGCGCCTGCGCAGCGACGACGGCATGTGGCGCGACACCAACATCGAAGCCCTCAACTGGACCTTCGACACCACCCTGCTCAAGGCCGACCTGGGCGTGGCCCAGCGCTTCAGCGAGTACCGCACCGACCTCACCGAACTGGCCCCGGAAGACAAAGACCGCACGCACCTCTATGGTAACGTCGCCACGCAATGGACCCCCGGCCACTGGGTCGGCCTGCGTGCCCACCACACCCATGACAGCGGCAGCCTGAAAAGCCCCGGCGAGACGATCGACGCGCTTGACAAGACCCGCACCGGCGACCTCACCTGGCTGGGCCTGGAAGCCAACAGTGACGCCTACAACTGGCGCAACGACCACACCGTCAACTACTGGGGCAGCCTGACCTGGCTGACCGGTGACCGCGACAAGCTCAGCAGCCAACAGGTGGGCGACGATCAAGTGGCCACCGGCAAGCAGAGCGGCGACGTCAACGCCTGGGCCACCGACCTCGGCATCCGCCTGCGCCTTGACCCCAACTGGCAAGTCGGTGCGGCCTACGCCCGTGGCAGCGGCGGCGGTGGCGATGACGGCTCGAACAACTTCGAGCAGACCGGCCTTGAGAGCAACCGCTCCAACTTCACCGGTACCCGCTCGCGCGTGCACCGCTTCGGCGAGGCCTTCCGTGGCGAGTTGGGCAACCTGCAGGCGGCCACCCTGTTTGCCTCGTGGCAACTGCGCGACGACTACGACGCCAGCCTGATCTACCACAAGTTCTGGCGCGTCGATGGCGAGCAGAACATTGGCTCCAGCGGCATCAACGCTGCGGTCAACGACAACGGCGTGAACCGCCCGCTGATCAATGGCGAAAAAGACCTCGGCCAGGAGATGGACGTGGTCGTCACCAAGTACTTCAAGCAGGGCCTGTTGCCCGCTTCGATGAGCCAGGCAATCGACGAACCGTCCGCGCTGGTGCGCCTGCGCGCCGGTGTGTTCAAGCCAGGTGACGCCTATGGCAAGGAAGCGGACTCGTACATGCACCGTGCCTTTGTCGACGTGATCTGGCGCTTCTGAGGCCGGTAGAGGATTTCTTGTCATGCCCCTTCACCCGCACCTACGTCACAGCCTCCTGGCCAGCGCCTTGCTGCTGGCCTCAGGCCTTGCCGTCGCCGCAGAACCCACGGTGATCGCCAAGGAACTGCAGCAGGCCAAGACCTACACCGTGTCCAGCGCGCCCACCGAGCCGCTGCACATGGACCCACCGAAACTGCCCGACCTCAGCGGCTTCACTGCCGAGGCCGTGCAGAGCAAGATCGACCGCCGCCACAAAGGCAAAGTCAGCGTGCGCCGCATGCTGCAGGAAGAGTCGCTGAAGGAGTTCATCGGTGGCGACAACAAGGCCGCCGAATGGGTGCAGCGCCAGCACGGCATCCCCCAGGCGATCTTCGTCGATGACGGCCATGTCGACTTGGTCGAGCTGAGCAAAAAGGTGCCCAAGCAGTACCTCAGCGAAGTCGAGCCGGGGGTGTACCTGGCGCGCCTGCCAATCGTGGTCGGGCAGAAGGGCATCCTCGAAATCAACGGCAAGGTCAAGCAACTGCGCCTGTCCCAGGAGGGCGGCGCGTTTCTGGTCAACGACGGCAAGCTGTTCGTCAGCGACACCCAGGTCACCGGCTGGCGCGAGAAGGACAACGGCCCGGCGACCTTCCGTTCGCCCAAGGAATTCCGCCCGTTCCTGCTGTCGTGGGGCGGCACCGAGACCTACATCGTCAACACCAAGATGGCCAGCTTCGGCTACGCCAAGTCCAAGTCGTACGGTGTGAGCATCTCGCAGTACACGCCGAACATGGCCAAGCGCATGGGCCGCCCGGAGCCGACCGGCTGGATCATCGGCTCGGAGTTCAGCGACATGTGGTACGGCTTCTACTGCTACGAGACGCAGGACTTCGTGGTCAAGGACAACACCTACCGCGACAACATCGTCTACGGCATCGACCCGCACGACCGTTCGCACCGCCTGATCATCGCCGGCAACACGGTGTACGGCACCAAGAAAAAGCACGGGATCATCGTCTCGCGTGAGGTCAACGACAGCTGGATCATCAACAACAAAAGCTACGACAACAAGCTCTCGGGCGTGGTGATCGACCGTAACAGCGTCAACAACCTGATCGCCTACAACGAGATCTACCGCAACCACACCGACGGCATCACCTTGTACGAAAGCGGCGACAACCTGATCTGGGGCAACAAGCTGATCAACAACCGCCGCCACGGCATTCGCGTGCGCAACAGCGTGAACATCCGCCTGTACGAAAACGTCGCCATGGCCAATGGCCTGGTGGGTGTCTACGGGCACATCAAAGACTTGTCCGACACCGACCGCGACATCGCCCTCGACCCGTTCGACACCAAAGTCTCGCTGATCGTGGTGGGCGGTGAGCTGGCGGCCAACGGCTCCGGGCCGCTGTCGATCGACTCGCCGCTGTCGGTCGAGTTGTACAAGGTGTCGATGCTCGCGCCGCGCAAGGCCAACGGCATCAGCCTCAACGGCATCCTCGGCGAGCGCCAGGACGAAATCCTCGACCTGCTGGTGCGCCAGCAAAAGGCTGTGCTGATCGACCCGGTCGAACGCCAGACCGAAATGATCGATTAAGGAAGCCCAGACCATGAATCCACACCTGATGAAACTGCTGGGCCTGTCCGCCGCCCTTCTGGCGATCAGCCAGGGCGTGCGCGCCGACGAGGTCAAAGCCCCGACGTTCAGCGCCGAACCCTGCTGCCAACTGTGCCCCGAGGCGCACGACGCCAGCCGCTACACCACCCGCTATCAGCAGAACTTCACCACGCTGGTACAGGCCCAGGGCGACTGGCTGTTCCGTACCCGCGAGGACCTGCGCACCGAGTTCAACACCACCCCCGCCGGCTACAAACGCCTGCAGCAGGTGCACGACGCGTTCAAGAAACGCGGCGTGGAACTGGTCGTGGTCTACCAGCCGACCCGTGGCCTGGTGAACCGCAACATGCTCAAGCCGGAAGAAAAAGCCGCCTTCGACTACCAGAAGGCCCTGGGCAACTACCAGGCCATGCTCCAGCGCTTCAGCAAGATGGGCTACAACGTGCCCGACCTGTCGCCGCTGACCAACGAGCAACTGGCCGCCGCCGACCAGGGCAAAGACTTCTACTTCCGCGGTGACCAGCACTGGACGCCGTATGGCGCCGAGCGCGCCGCCAAGATCGTGGCCGACACCGTGCACCACATGCCGGCCTTCGAAGGCATCCCACGCAAGGAATTCGAAACCAAGAAGTCCGGGCGCATGGGCAAGACCGGCACCCTGCACAACGTCGCCGGCCAGCTCTGCGGCACCAGTTACGCCGTGCAGTACATGGACCAGTTCGCCACCGAGCCAAAAGGCGCGAGCGGCGGCGACGACCTGTTCGGCGATGGCGGCAACGCGCAGATCACCTTGGTCGGTACCAGCCACAGCGGCAAGAACTACAACTTCTCGGGCTTCCTCGAACAGTACATCGGCGCCGACGTGCTCAACGTCGCCTTCCCTGGCGGTGGCCTGGAAGGCTCGATGATCCAGTACCTGGGCAGCGAAGAGTTCCAGAAAAACCCGCCGAAGATTCTGATCTGGGAGTTCTCCCCGCTGTATCGCCTGGACCAGGAAACCATCTGGCGGCAGATCCTCGGCCTGCTCGACGATGGCTGTGACGCACGCCCGGCGCTGATGAGCGCCAGCACCACGCTCAAGCCCGGCAAGAACGAGCTGATGGTCAACGGCAAGGGCGGTGTGATCAAAGACCTGATCAACCGCAACCTGCAGATGGACGTCAAGTTCGAAGACCCTTCGGTGAAGGTGCTGCAGGCCACCCTCTGGTACCTCAACGGCCGCCACGAGGACATCAAGCTGGAGAAACCGGAAACCTCCGACACCGACGGCCGCTTCGTCTTCCAGATGCGCGAAGACGAAGACTGGGCCAGCCAGAACCTGTTGGCCTTCGAGGTCCAGGGGCCGGAGAAAGGCACCCAGAAGGTCGAGGCCAAACTCTGCAAACGCAACAACTTCGCCGTGCCTGCGCAAACCGCGCAAGCCGGCCAGTGAGGCGACCATGACCCCATTCAAGCGACTCATCAGCCCCGCACTGCTCAGCCTGGCCCTGTTCGGCGGCGCCGCGCACGCCGCGCTGGTACCGCCCCTGGGTTACTACGAGGGGATCGAAAAGCTCAAGACCAGCGATGGCAAGTTCCGCTGCGAACCTGCCCCCAAGCCGTACACCGGCGCGCTGCAGTTTCGCAGCAAGTACGAAGGCTCCGACAAGGCCCGGGCGACCCTCAACGTGGCCTCGGAAAAAGCCTTCCGCGACTCCACGGCCGACATCACCACGCTGGAGAAAGGCGTCAGCAAGATGGTCGGCCAGTACATGCGTGACGGCCGCCCGGCGCAGCTCGACTGCACGCTTGCCTGGCTCGAAACCTGGGCGCGGGCCGACGCCCTGCTGTCCACCGACTACAACCACACCGGCAAGTCGATGCGCAAATGGGCACTGGGCAGCATGAGCGGATCGTGGCTGCGCCTGAAGTTCTCCAACGCGCAGCCCCTGGCCGCGCACCAGGCCGAGGCCGAGCAGATCGAGCGTTGGTTCGCCCGCCTGGCCGAGCAGACCGTGCGCGACTGGAGCGACCTGCCGCTGGAGAAGATCAATAACCACAGCTACTGGGCGGCCTGGTCGGTGATGGCCACCGCCGTGGCCACCGACCGTCGCGACCTGTTCGACTGGGCCGTGAAGGAATACAAGGTCGGCGCCAACCAGATCGACGACCAAGGCTTCCTGCCCAACGAAATCAAACGCAAGCAGCGCGCCCTGGCTTACCACAACTATGCCCTGCCACCGCTGGCGATGATCGCCAGCTTCGCCAAGGTCAATGGCGTGGACCTGCGCAGCGAGAACAACTTCGCCCTGCAGCGCCTGGGTGAAGGCGTATTGGCCGGCGCCCGTGACCCGCGCCATTTCGCTGAACGCGCCGGTACAAAACAGGACATGAAAGACCTCAAGGTCGACAGCAAGTACGCCTGGCTCGAGCCCTGGTGCGCGCTGTACCAGTGCGTCGGCGACACCCTTGATCGCAAGCACGGTATGCAGCCGTTCGACAGCTTCAGGCTCGGCGGCAACCTGACCCGGGTCTATGACCCGAGCGCACAGAGCAAGAAATAACAGCCCACTGTGGGCTGATCTCTGTGGGAGCGGGCTTGTCCCGCGAATGGGCCCGAAAGGGAAAAAGCGTCGCCTGTGCTGACGCCTTCGCGGGGCAAGCCCGCTCCCACAGGAAATGAATTGCTCTTCAGTCATGGACTGGGGGGTTTGGGGGGCGTTTTGCCCTGGATGCTGTGAACAAATTAGGAGAACCGGGATGGTCTTCTCGTCCAACGTGTTCCTGTTCCTGTTCTTGCCGATCTTTCTCGGCCTGTACTACCTGAGCGGGCAACGCTATCGCAACCTGCTGCTGCTGATCGCCAGCTACATCTTCTATGCCTGGTGGCGGGTGGACTTCCTCGCCCTGTTCGCAGGCGTCACCCTGTGGAACTACTGGATCGGCCTGAAAGTCGGCGCCGCCGGCGTGCGTACCAAACCGGCCCAGCGCTGGCTGCTGCTGGGCGTGGGCGTCGACCTGGCCATCCTTGGCTACTTCAAATACGCCAACTTCGGCGTCGACAGCCTCAATGCGATCATCACCTCGTTCGGCCTGGAGCCGTTCATCCTCACCCACGTGCTGCTGCCGATCGGTATCTCGTTCTACATCTTCGAGTCGATCAGCTACATCATCGACGTGTACCGCGGCGACACCCCGGCCACCCGCAACCTGATCGACTTCGCGGCATTCGTGGCGATCTTCCCGCACCTGATCGCCGGCCCCGTGCTGCGCTTCAAAGACCTGGTCGACCAGTTCAACAACCGCACCCACACCCTGGACAAGTTCTCCGAAGGCTGCACCCGCTTCATGCAGGGCTTCATCAAGAAAGTGTTCATCGCCGACACCTTGGCGGTGGTGGCCGACCACTGTTTCGCCCTGCAGAACCCGACCACCGGCGATGCCTGGCTGGGCGCCCTGGCCTACACCGCGCAGCTGTACTTCGACTTCAGCGGCTACAGCGACATGGCCATCGGCCTGGGCCTGATGATGGGCTTCCGCTTCATGGAGAACTTCAAGCAGCCCTACATCAGCCAGTCGATCACCGAGTTCTGGCGCCGCTGGCACATCAGCCTGTCGACCTGGCTGCGTGACTACCTGTACATCACCCTGGGCGGCAACCGCAAAGGCACCTTCAACACCTACCGCAACCTGTTCCTGACCATGCTGCTGGGCGGGCTGTGGCACGGCGCCAACTTCACCTACATCCTCTGGGGCGCCTGGCACGGCATGTGGCTGGCGATCGAGCGGGCGCTGGGCATCGACACCAACCCGCAGCGTTTCAACCCGGTCAAGTGGGCCTTCACCTTCCAGCTGGTCGTGGTCGGCTGGGTGATTTTCCGCGCCGAGAACCTGCACGTGGCCGGGCGCATGTACGCCGCCATGTTCAGCTTTGGTGAATGGCAGCTGTCGGAGCTCAACCGCGCCCAGCTGACCGGCTTGCAGGTGGCCACCCTGGTGATCGCCTACCTCACCCTGGCGTTCTTCGGCCTGCGCGACTTCTACCGCAATGCCAAGCCGACACCCAAGGCAACCCCGGTGCAGGTCAACGCCGACGGCTCGATCGGCCTGGACTGGACTCGGGTGATGACCCGCGCCCTGGTCCTGCTGCTGTTCGTGGCCTCGATCCTCAAGCTTTCGGCGCAGAGCTACTCGCCGTTCCTTTACTTCCAGTTCTGAGGTTGATGACCATGACCCGGACATTACGCATTACCTATTCGCTGTCGTTCCTCGGCCTGCTGGTCGGCATGGGCGCCTGGTCCACCGGCGGCCTGGAAAGCTTCCAGCGCACCGCGCAGATGACCCTGCTCAACGGCAAGCTGGCCAAGGCTGCCGAGACCCACTACGACGAGCAGTTCCCGATCAAGCGCCTGGGCACCAACCTCTGGGCGGCGCTGGACTTCAAGCTGTTCAACGAAGGCCGCCCGGGCGTGGTGCTGGGCCGCGACCAGTGGTTGTTCAGCGATGAAGAGTTCAAACCCACCGCCGGTGCCGAGCAACTGATGCAAGAAAACCTGGCGCTGATCCGTGGCGTGCGCGACACCCTGCAACAACACGGCAGCCAGCTGGTGCTGGCAATCGTGCCGGCCAAGGCGCGGGTCTATTCCGAATACGTCGGCAAGGAGCTGCCCGCCAGCCTGCACGACGACCTGTACAACCGCTTCCATGCCCAAGCCCGCCAGGCCAACGTGTTCGCCCCAGACCTGATGGCGCCCATGGAACAGGCCAAGGCCCGCGGCCAGGTGTTCCTGCGCACCGACACGCACTGGACGCCGATGGGCGCCGAAGTCGCCGCACAAGCCCTGGCCGAAGCGGTCAGCCGCCAGAGCCTGCTCAATGGCGACCCGCAAACCTTCATCACCGAAGCCGGCAACACGGCGCCCTACAAAGGCGACCTGACCAACTTCCTGCCACTGGACCCGCTGTTCAGCAACCTGCTGCCGAGCCCGGACAACCTGCAGCAACGCACCACGCGCCCAGCCCAAGCCGCTGGCGATGCGGGCGACGCGCTGTTCGCCGACAGCCAGATCCCGGTCGCACTGGTCGGCACCAGCTACAGCGCCAACCCGCACTGGAACTTCCTCGGCGCCTTGCAGCAAGCCTTGCGCAGCGACGTCGCCAACTACGCCGAAGACGGCCACGGCCCACTGCTGCCGATGCTCAAGTACCTGCAAAGCGATGCCTTCAAAAATGCCGCCCCACAAGTCGTGGTGTGGGAATTCCCCGAACGTTATCTGCCCATGAAAAACGACCTCAGCAGCTTCGATCCGCAGTGGATCGCCCAGCTGAAGAACTCCCGTAAATCCGAAGAAAACCTGGCCCTGTCGTCCACCCGGACGAACCACTGATCGAAAGAGAGGAAATGCACATGACTACCAAGACTTCCATTGCCAAAGCCCTCACCCTCGCAGCAGGCCTGTCCCTTGCCTCGATGCAGGCCTTCGCCGGTGCCGACGCCGCGTTGTACGGCCCCACCGCACCGAAAGGTTCGACCTTCGTGCGCCTGTACAACGCCGCCAGCGCACCTGCCGCCGCCTCGGTCGGCAACACCCAGATCAAGCAGGTCGGCGCCCAGGCCAGCAGCGATTTCAGCTTCCTCCCAGGCGGTGACTACACCGCCCAGGTGGGCGGCAAGAGCGTGCCGGTCAAGCTGGCCTCGGACAAGTACTACACCCTGGTCAACAGCGGCAGCGGCAACCCGCAACTGATCGAAGAGCCACCGTTCAAGAACAAGCAGAAAGCCCTGGTACGCGTACAGAACCTCAGCGACCAGTCGCTGACCCTGAAGACCGCCGACGGCAAGACCGAAGTGGTAACGCCGGTCGCCGCCAAAGGCCGTGGCGAGCGTGAGATCAACCCGGTCAAGGTCAACCTCGCCCTGTATGCCGGCGACAAGAAAGTCAGCGACGTCAAACCCGTCGCCCTGGAGCGCGGCGAAGCCGCCGTGCTGTACGTCACCGGTTCCGGCAGCAGCCTGTCGCCGGTCTGGGTTACCCGCCCAGTGTCCACTAACTGATCCCCTGCCTCATTAACGACCTTATTGGAGAAACATCATGATCCCGGTAATTCTTTCTGGTGGTAGCGGTTCGCGTCTGTGGCCTCTGTCGCGCAAGCAGTTCCCCAAGCAGTTCCTGGCCCTGACCGGTGAGCACACGCTGTTCCAACAAACTATCCAACGCCTGGTGTTCGAAGGCATGGACGCGCCGATCGTGGTCTGCAACAAGGACCACACGTTCATCGTTCAGGAACAGCTCTCGGCACTGAAGCTGAAAACCCAGGGCATCCTGATGGAACCGTTCGGCCGCAACACCGCCCCAGCCGTGGCGATGACCGCGATGAAGCTGGTCAGCGAAGGCCGCGACGACCTGATGCTGGTGCTGCCCGCCGACCACGTGATCGACGATCAGAAAGCCCTGCAGCGCGCCCTGGCCTTGGCCACCGTGGCCGCCGAGCGTGGCGAGATGGTGCTGTTCGGCGTGCCGGCGACCAAACCCGAGACCGGCTATGGCTATATCCGCTCCAGCCAGGACGCACTGCTGCCCGAAGGTGTGGCGCGGGTGGCGCAGTTCGTTGAAAAGCCCGACGAGAAACGCGCCGCCGAGTTCGTCAAGGCCGGGGGCTACTTCTGGAACAGCGGCATGTTCCTGTTCCGCGCCAGCCGTTACCTCGAAGAGCTGAAAAAGCACGACGCCGACATCTACGACACCTGCGTGCTGGCCCTGGAGCGCAGCCAGGCAGACGGCGATGTGCTGAACATCGACGAAGCCACCTTCGCCTGCTGCCCGGACAATTCCATCGACTACGCAGTGATGGAAAAGACCCAGCGCGCTTGCGTGGTGCCGATGTCGGCTGGCTGGAGCGACGTGGGCTGCTGGTCATCGCTGTGGGATGTGCACGAGAAGGACGACAACGGCAACGTCACCAAGGGCGATGTGGTGGTGCAAGACAGCCGCAACTGCATGATCCACGGCAACGGCAAGCTGGTGTCGGTGATCGGCCTGGAGAACATCGTCGTGGTCGAGACCAAGGACGCCATGATGATTGCCCACAAGGACAAGGTCCAAGGCGTCAAGCAGATGGTCAAGACCCTCGACGAGCAAGGCCGCAGCGAGACCCAGAACCACCTGGAAGTGTACCGCCCATGGGGTTCGTACGATTCGGTGGACATGGGTGGCCGCTTCCAGGTCAAGCACATCACCGTCAAGCCAGGCGCCAGCCTGTCGCTGCAGATGCACCACCACCGCGCCGAGCACTGGATCGTGGTGTCCGGCACCGCCGAGGTGACCTGCGACGAGAACGTGTTCCTGCTCACCGAGAACCAGTCGACCTACATCCCGATCGCTTCGGTGCACCGCCTGCGCAACCCGGGCAAGATCCCGCTGGAGATCATCGAAGTGCAGTCCGGTAGCTACCTGGGCGAGGATGACATCGAGCGTTTCGAAGATGTGTATGGGCGCACCTCGACGCCGGTCGAGCGTGGGGTTTCGGTGAAGACCATCGCGCAATAAGTACAGTGCTCAGAAAAACCGCTCCCCTTTTAAAAGGGAGCGGTTTTTTTGCGCATGGTGAAATTACACCTTAAGTTCGATGCGCCCATTGGCCATGTTGAACGATTCACCCCCAAATCGGAAATCAACGTCGAAATCGATCGTCAGTTGCCGACTGTCTTGATCCCACAGTACGTCCCGTTGATTGATGCGATGAGCCAAGTACGTGCCCGAATCCACGACTGCAAAAACGCTCTGGACCGACGGTTTCCCCGCTTGATCGTAAAACAGCCGAATGGCCACACCCAGCGCGCTCAGCCCGCCGTTCAGGTCTTTGGTTTGGGTTACCAAAACGAAAATCGGGCGGTCATTGTTTTCGTTGGCATACAGGGTGTCGGCAACGAAGCCGTCATTGTCTTTGATAGGCACCACTGCGCAAGCGTGCCCCTCGACACCGTCATGCCGTTCAGCTTCTTCAGCTAGCAGATCAATTACTGTGTTCATCGTGAGTACCTTGTCGTTTTCGATTCATTGAGTGAACGCGTCGACGACAGACTAATTTGCTACTCGCCATGCCGGTACTCGCAGGACTACGAGGTAGTTGGCCTTCAAGGCCGTCCTTCAAGCGAGGTCGGTTTACCGCTACGATGGTCTGAATTGCGTACCTGAGGTCACCGACTCATGCTTATCGGCGCCGTTCTCATCCTCACCTGGCTGGTACTGCTGCTGCGTTACCCAGCGAAGGCGTTGCCGATATCCCTGGCCGCCGTGTGCGGCATCGGCCTGGTCGCCCTGTTCGTGGCCTGGCAAGACAACCGCGAAGCCACACAACTGGCGCGCCTGGACTTGCGCCTGAGCTATGCCCCGGACCAATGCCCCGCAGACCGTGCGCTGCAGGTTCACATGAAGAACGGCAACAAGGCCCCGCTGACCGAACTGCGTTGGCGGGTGGGGGCGTATGCGCCGGGCGATACCGTCAACCTGGCCGAAAACACTTACAGCGCGCCGCGTTACCGGGGGCCAGGTGAGCTGCAGCCGGGTGCCGAGTGGAAGGATTGCCTGCCCTTGCCGCCACTGCGTTCTGGCTATCGGCCGCAGACGCTGGAGTTTCGGGCTGAGCATCTGCAGGGTACATTTGCCAATTGATCTGTCGCCTGGTCGGGCCCTTTCGCGGGCAAGCCCGCTCCCACAGGTTACCGCACAGATTTTGAGCGCTGTGCAGTAGGGAGCGGGCTTGCCCGCGAAGAGGCCACTACAGGCAACACAAACTTACCCGACTCAAGGCCACCTCCCATGCCCACCGTCCTGATCACCGGTTGTTCCAGCGGCATCGGCCGCGCCCTGGCCGACGCCTTCCGCGATGCCGGCCATGAAGTCTGGGCCACCGCCCGCAAACCTGAAGATGTCGCGCATTTAGCCGCCGCCGGTTTCACCGCCCGGCAACTGGACGTCAATGATGGCCAAGCCCTGACCCAACTGGCCGAGGAGCTGGAAGCAAGCCACGGCCGCCTCGACATGCTGATCAACAACGCTGGCTACGGTGCCATGGGCCCATTGCTCGACGGGGGTGTGGACGCCATGCGCCAGCAATTCGAAACCAACGTTTTCGCCGTGGTCGGCGTGACCCGCGCGTTGTTCCCGCTGCTGCGACGCGCGCGTGGGCTGGTGGTGAATATCGGCAGCGTTTCTGGGGTGCTGGTCACGCCGTTCGCTGGGGCCTACTGCGCGTCGAAGGCTGCCGTCAACGCCCTGAGCGATGCACTGCGCCTGGAGTTGGCGCCGTTTGGCATTCGGCTGATGGAAGTGCAGCCGGGGGCGATCGCCTCGCAGTTCGCCAGCAATGCCCAGCGCCAGGCCGATCAGGTGTTGGCTGCGGATTCGCCGTGGTGGCCACTGCGCGAACATGTACAGGCACGGGCGCGGGCATCGCAGGACCGGCCGACGCCTGCGGCGGTGTTTGCCCAAGGGGTGTTGGCGGCTACGCGCAAAACAGCGGTGCCTGCAGTGGTCAGGCTGGGTAATGGCAGCACGGCGTTGCCGCTGATTGCCAGGCTGTTGCCGCGGCGGTTGCTGGACTGGGTGTTGCGCAAGCGGTTTGGGTTGCTGCGGCCGCTTTGATTGATGCTTGGCAGTACTGGCCTCTTCGCGGGTAAACCCGCTCCTACAGGTACTGCACAGTGCTCAAAATCTGTGCGGTACCTGTGGGAGCGGGTTTACCCGCGAAGAGGCCGGTACAGCCACAACACCTATCAAACCTTGTTCGCAGGCTGTGTATCAAACGCCTGCCAACCCCCACCCAGCGCCTTGTACAGCCCCACTAACGCCTGGGAAACCGCCGCCGAGCTGTCGATCCACTGCTCTTCGCTGGCCAGCAACGCACCTTGCACGGTCAGCACATTGAGAAAGTCCACCGCCCCTTCCACATACTGGCGCTGGGCAGTCTCCAAGGCGATACGGTTCTGCCGCACCGCCTCGGCCAAATGGTCGCGACGCAATTGGCTGGCGTTATACAGGCGCAGCACATCGTCGATTTCATGCCAGGCACCGAGCACCACCTTGCGGTAGTTGAGCGCAGCTTCCTGCTGCTGCGCCTCACGCAGTTCCAGCGTGCCTTTGAGCCGCCCACCTTCAAAAATCGGCAGTGACAGTTGCGGGCCAAAGGCGAAGCGGCGCGAGTCCCAGCCGCCGAAGTCAGACAGCTGCATGGCCTGGAAGCCCAGGCTGCCCGACAGCCGAATGCTCGGGTAGAAGTCGGCCTTGGCCACGCCGATACTGGCGGTGGCCGCATGCAGGCGCGCCTCGGCCTGGCGAATGTCCGGCCGGCGCTCGGCCAACTCCGACGGCAGGCCGATGGCGAACTGCTGCTGGGGCGCGGGCAGTTCACCCCCTTCGAGCAACTGTGCCTGAAGGCTGCGGGGCGGCTCGGCCGCGAGCAGACTGAGGGCGTTGATCAAGTCGTCGCGCTTGGCCTCAAGGCTGGGCAGGCGGGCTTCGATGGAGGCAACCTGGGCACTGGCCTGGGCTACGTCGAGGCGGGTGGCGACCCCTTCGGCCTGGCGATTCTCGGACAACTTCAGGCTGTGCTGCGCCACCTTCAGGTTGTCACGGGTGACGTCCAGGGTGTGCTGCACCGCACGCAGCTGAATGTAGTTGCCGGCGGTTTCCGACAACAGCGCCAGCAACACGCCACGGCGGTCATTCTCGGCCACTTCGACCGTCGCATCGGCAGCCTCCACTTGCCGGCGTACTCGGCCCCAGAGGTCCAGCTCCCACCCCGCGACCAGGTCACCCTGCCACAGGTTGAATGCCGATTTGCCCGCGTGGCCCGAGGGGTCACTCAGCCCTTCGGCGCTGTTGCGAGCACGGCTGTAGCCCGCGTTCACATCGACCGAGGGCGCTTCATCCGCTGCTACCGTACTGCGCAAGGCACGGCTTTGCAGCAGCCGCGCACTGGCCATCTGCAAGTCCAGGTTGCGTTCGGCGACCCGCTGGATCAGCGCGCTGAGCCGGGCATCGTGGAAGCTCTCCCACCAGCGCAGTTCCAGGGGTTCGGCCTGCGGCTGACTGGCCGCAGCCTCGCCTTGCAAGCCTGCCCACTGTTGTGGGGCCTGGCTGTCCGGGCGTTTGAAATCTGGCCCGAGGGTACAGCCGGCCATCAGCAACGCCAGCAACACCGGGCTCAAGCGAAAGGCCGGTTTCATCGTGCGCTCACCTCTTTGCCTTCGAGTTTGTCGCCGCGGGTATCGATGGTGGCTTCCACCGACATGCCCACACGCAGCCGCGCAAGCAGCGGCTGGCCATCATCGAACACGATCTTCACGGGGATGCGCTGCACCACCTTGGTGAAGTTGCCGGTGGCATTGTCCGGCTTGACCGCTGCAAAGGTCACACCGGTGGCCGGCGCGATGCTCTCGACATGGCCATGCAGTTGCTCGCCCGAGAAGGTATCGACGCTGATGCTGACCGGTTGGCCGGGCTGCACATGGGTCAGCTGGGTTTCCTGGAAGTTGCCGACCACGTAGGCCTGCTGCAACGGCACTACCGACAATAGCCGAGCCCCCGGATTGACATAGGCGCCGACACGCAAGGCGCGCTCGCCGACCATGCCGTCCACCGGTGCGATGATGCGCGTGTAGGACAGGTCGAGCTGGGCTTTCTCCAGCCCCGCTTCGGCCCGTTTGAGCTGGCCATCGGCGCTGGCCACCTGGGCGCTGAGGATGTCCACTTGCTTGCGTGCAGCCACCAACGCCGCCTGAGTATTGGCCAGGCGCGCACGGGCCTGGTCGACCCCGCTGCGCGCCTGCTGGGCGTTCTGCACGGTGCCGGCACCTTGCTCGGCCAGGCGGCTGTAGCGGTTGACTTCATGATCGGCAAACGCCGCTTCGGCCTGGGCGGCTTTCACGGCGGCTTCGGCCTGGGCAATCAAGGCGGCCTGTCGCTCCAGCGTGGCGCGGGCATCGGCGCTCTGCGCCTTGGCCACCAGCAATTGCGCCTGGGCTGCGTCGAGCGCGGCTTGGTAGTCGCGGGCATCGAGGGTCGCGAGCAACTGGCCTGCCGTGACTTGCTGGTTGTCCTCGACCAGCACCTCTTTGATAAAGCCTGCGACTTTGGGCGCGACCACGGTGTAATCGGCGATCACATAGGCGTCGTTGGTGCGCTGGCGGTGATCGCTGCCCAGCATCCAAGGCCCGACGATGCCGGCCAGCACGGCCACGGCGAGCACCGAGCCGATGAAAAGTGTTTTGCGGTTGTTGGTCATTTCTAAGTCTCGAATTCAGTCACGGGCTCAAGCCACCGCACGCGGCGGGAAGATCCGGGTAGGCACAAAGGGAATCAGGCAGATCAACGCGACGGCGATGCACGCCATCACCAAGTACTGGTCGGCCGAGGTCAGTACCTGGGCCTGTTCATGAATGCGCCGGGCAAGGCCGGCGGCGCTGTCATCGATCAGCGGCGCATTGCCCAGGCTGTCGACCAGGTGGTTGGAATGGAAATGCCGGCGCACGGTGCCCAAGACATCCAGCAAGCCGCCGGCAATCACCGCCGACAGCCCCTTGACCGTGTTGAACCAGGCCGAGGCGAACGGGCCCTCCTGCGGGGTCATGCCGTTGGTGGAGAGCATCAGCAGCGGCAGCACGGCCATCGGCTGGCCAAACACCTGCAACAGATAAAACGGGTAGAAGTCGCCGCGTATCCACTCGGAGGTCAGCAGGCTGCTGCCCACGCACGACAGCGCCAGCATGCCGAGCCCCATCGCCAGTACCCAGCGGCAGTCCACCGCGCGGATGTTGCACAGCGCTGCGGTCAGCGGCAGGGCGATGAGTTGCGGCATGGCCACCAGCATCATCAGCGGGCTGGTCTGCGCCGGCCGGTAGCCCTGGATCTGCGCCAGGTACGCCGACGGAATGCTGCTCACCCCGGAGAGCACGATCAGCACACCGGCCAAGGTCACCAGGGCGAAGCTCAGGTTGCGCCGCGAGAGCATGCGCAACTGGAAGAACGGCAGCGGTTCGGACCACTCGTTGTACAGGAACAGCACCAGCAACAGCAGGCCGCCGCCCAGCAACCAGCAGATCAGCGGGGAGTCGAACCAGCCCCAGCGGTCACCCAGCGACAGGCCGAGGACGATGCAACTGATGGCCGGCAGGCCCAGCAGCACGCCACGCCAGTCGAACTGTTTGAAACGCTCCAGGCGTAACGGGTCCTGGGGCAGGCCCCAGCCGACACAGAACATCGCCAGCAGCGACGGCAGGATGATCTGCCAGAAGGCCCACTGCCAGCCGACGTACTCGGTCCACAGGCCCGCCAGCGGTGTGCCGAGGTTCGGCCCGAAGGTGGCGGTCAGGGCATAGCAGGCCAGGCCATAGACCTTGATGCCCGGTGGCAGAAAACGTAGCGCGACGCTCATCAGCATCGGCGGCAAGGCGCCCGAGGCAAAGCCTTGCAGCACCCGCAGCAGCATCAGGCTGTGCAGGTTGGGGGCAAACGGTTGCAGCAGGCCCAGCACGGCGAACACGCCAATGGCAGACAAGGTGAAGCGGCGCAGGGAAAAGGTCGTGGCAAGCCAGGGTGCAAAGGCCATCGCCGACACCGAAGCCGCGCTGTACGCAGCCAGCAGCCAGGCGCCTTCGTCGGCACCGATGCCCATGGCGCCGCGGATATCGGCCAGCGAAATCTTGGTCACCGCCTCGTTGAGGCCGGCACAGAGTACGGCCAGCAACACCCCAAACAACCCCACCACCACCTGCAGGCCGAATGCCGTCTGCACGGGGGCGGCCGGCGCGGGGGCGGCAGCCAGCGCAGCAGAAGGCGCGGTCAGGGAACTCATGGGAATACATCTCCAGCAACAATTTCAGGGCTGGAGCAAGTCTAAGAAGGTCGAATGCTTACGAAAACTGACTTGTTGGCAGGTTTATATTGCGCCAAACGCAATCGGCCTCTGTTACGGGTCGAAGCTGCCACATGCCTTCAACGTCTGGCGCAGCCAGCGGTGTGCCGGGTCATTGTCGAACCGCGGGTGCCAGGCCTGCTTGACGTTGACCTTCTCCAACGGCACCGGGATCTCGAACGAGCGCAGGGGCAGTTTCAAGCGCTGCACACTGTTGAGGATGTTGGCCGGGATCGGCAGGATCAGGTCCGAATCCGGCAGCGAAAACATCGCCGAGTGGAAGCTCGTGGTGATCAGCGCCACCCGCCGTTCGACCTTGTGGTTGGCCAATGCCACATCGATCGGCCCGTTGGCCCGGCCACGGCGCGACACGCTGATCTGCGGGTAGGCGGCGAACCGCTCAGGGGTAATCTCGGCATCGAAGATCGGGTGGCCCTCGCGCGCCAAGCCTACGAAGTAGGTGTTGAACAGGCTCTGCACCTTGATTTCCGGGCCCAGCTCGACGGCCGAGCTGATGATCAGGTCGATATGCCCGTTGCGCAGCACCGCATCATCGTCGCCACTGCCCTCGGGCACGAAACGCAGCACCGTACGCGGTGCCTGGGCCAGCATCATGCGCAACAGCTGGGCGCCGTACAGGGCGATGAACAGGTCATTGGTGCGGATATTAAAGGCCCGGTCCAGGTTGACCAGGTCGACATCGTCACGGCTGCGGAACACCTGCCCGGCCTGCTCCACCAGCCCATGCACCTGCTCGCGCAGCGCCAGCGCACGGGGTGTCGGCACCAAGCCACGGCCGGCGCGCACCAGGATCGGGTCGCCCAAGGCATCGCGAATGCGCCCCAGGGTCCGGCTCATGGCGGCCGGGCTCAGGTTCATGCGCTGCGCGGCGCCCACCACACTGCCTTCGTCAAGCAAGGCGTCGAGGGCGACGAGCAGGTTCATGTCCGGGAGTTGCATGGCCGTTTTCCGTGGCGATTGTGGGAACGGCGATGGTAGCAGGTTGGTGGATTGCGTCAGACGCAATAAGGTCGTGCGTGGTGGGGCATTTATTCCGGGCTTTGGATGGGCCATAAGTGATGCAGTGGCTGTACCGGCCTCTTCGCGGGGCAAGCCCGCTCCCACAGGTACCCCGCAATGCCCGAGGTTTGTGCGGCCAACCTGTGGGAGCGGGCTTGCCCCGCGAAGAGGCCGGTACAGACAGCACATCATTCAGCTTCGACAAGGATTCCCATGCCCACCCCGGTCCTCATCGCCATCGACGCCTCCCCCGCATCCTTCGCCCTGCTCACCCTCGCCCGCCGCTACTGCCGCCCCGCCGAACACGAGCTGCATGTGCTGCTGGCCATCGACAGCACCTTCGCCGTGCACGAGCAACCCGCGCCCTACACCACCGAAGAACTGGAGGAATACCCCGCCGCCTGCGAGGAGCAGCAGCATGCCGACCACGCCGTAGCCAAGGCCGTGCGCGAGTTGCAGGACGCCGGCTTCACCAGCCAGGGCTGCATGGTGGCCGGGCAGCCGGTCGAGGCCATCGTCAGCAAGGCGCAAGATCTGCGTTGCGAACTGATCATCATGGGTCATCGCCACCTGTCACGATTGGGGCGGTTGCTGGATCCGTCGATCAGCGCGAAGGTGATTGATCGTGTTGAGGTTCCAGTAATGGTGGGCATGGCAAACCAACATTGATGTGCCGGTGCTACAGCTATTCAGTACCTGACAAAACAGCCAGTAGTCAGCATTGGCCTATCGAATCAGCATACAAGCATCAGCCACCCAACCAACCAAGGTGAATGCTCGTGGCAAACCATTACCAGGAAACAGCGCAGGGATCCGAACCTCCACACCGCCAGCACTTTACCTATTCCGCCTATGGTCTAAGGAGCCCTCACAAGCATCTGGTCAGCTTACTCGGTTTCAACGGAGAGCTCGCAGATTCAATAGCGGGCTATTATTTATTGGGTAACGGGTATAGAGCATTCAATTCGAAGCTAATGCGTTTCAATAGCCCGGACAGTTGGAGCCCATTCGGTGAAAGTGGTCCAAATGCCTATGTTTATTGTGGTGGTGACCCAGTAAACAATAGCGATCCGACCGGACACATCGGCTTTTGGACGAAGATACTTAACGCGATTAGAGGCCAGAAAAAACGCCGAGTCGTTTCAAGCGCCAATCCGGCCTACGGCATAATGGCCCCACGATCAGCCCCCCAATCACCACAATCAGACCGCGCAACGCCCACATCTGACATAAGCGATCCAGAAAATCTATATATGTCTATTCAATCTAACTTACACCACCCCAGCAACAGCGTACGTGTACGTAACCGCACTGAAGAACCTATCTATGCTTCTCTGAACTTCGAGGTGCAACAACCCAACAGCAACGTACGTTTGATCAGGGCTATCCAGTTCCCCCACTACAAGATTGTTACCAGCATGGATAGATTAGGCATTATAACGACCCGACATCAAGACAACGTATCGAACGTTGAGTTGCAGGGCCGCATAAGAGGAGGGTAACTGCAATAATCACCCTTCACTCGGCTTCACCACCACCGTACACGTCGTCCCCGCCGCCAGCAAAAACCCTTCCGGCACTTCATCGATGTGGATCCTTACCGGCACGCGCTGCGCCAACCGCACCCAGTTGAAGGTCGGGTTCACATCGGCGATCAGCTCGCGGCTCTGGGGGTTGTCGCGGTCATAAATACCGCGGGCAATGCTCTCTACGTGGCCTTTGATGCGCTCGCCGCTCATCATCTGCAGCTCGGCCTGGTCACCCACCTTCACGTGCGGCAGCTTGGTCTCTTCGAAGAAGCCATAAACCCAGAACGAGTTCTCGTCGACTACCGCCATCACCGGCTCACCGGTGCGGGCATAGTCGCCCTTGTGGATGTTCAGGTTGGTCACGTAACCGTCCACCGTGGCCACGATATGCGTGCGCTTGAGGTTCAGCTCGGCGGCCGCCAGTTCGGCCAGGGCCTGTTGATAATCCGCCTGGGCCGAGTTGGCGATGTTGCTGGCGTCGTCGCGGTTTTCCTTGGAGATCACCAGGTTGTCCATGTCGGCGCGGCGCTTGGCGTTGACCTTGCGCATTTCCCAGGTGGCCTTGCGCGAGGCAACCAGCGCCTTGGCCTGGTCGACGGCCATTTGGTAGTGCTCAGGGTCGATCTGGATCAACAGGTCGCCCTTCTTCACCCGCTGGTTGTCCTTGACCGGTACACCCACCACGTAGCCGGGCACGTCGGCAGCGACGTTGATGATGTCGGCACGCACACGCCCGTCGCGGGTCCAGGGCGTGGTCATGTAGTGCAGCCACAACTGGCGGCCGATCGCCACGGCGGCCACCAGCACCAGCAGGGTGGCGATCAGGCTGAAGAACTTTTTCATCGAAGGTTTCTCACCAGTAGACAGACAGCGCGAGGGCGCCGAAAAGGCAGACGAACAGGCTCAGGCGCAGCAGCGCCGGGTGCCAGAAAAAGCGGTAGCCGTCATGGCTGGCGATGAAGCGGTCCAGGCCCCAGGCCAGGCCCAGGGCGAACAGGAACATCAAGGTCATGGTGGGCATGTACACGCCATGGAAGGCGATTTCACGGGGCATGATTTCACGGGGCATGGTGCAGTCCTTTCGCCGGTGCCAGCGGCGACTGTGGGTCCAGCAGGGAAGAACGGATGAAGTGCAAGTAGCTTTGCGCGCGGCGCAGCACCGAGGTGTCGAAGTGCCGGGCGAAGGGTTCGTCGGTGGCCTGCACGCGGCTGATGGCATGGTCCACCGCCACCAGTGCGCGCTCGTGGTTGCTGGCGCTGGGCTGCAGGAACAAACGCGCCAGGGCGCGGCCCATGACGCGGATGGCCTGGCGCCATGGCTGCGACTCGGCGTAGGCCGGGTGGATCGGGGCGCGGGCCTGTTCCTTGCGCAGCTCGATGATGGCGTGGCCGATTTCCAGCACGGTGAACATCCAGCCCATCAGCTCGCTCTGCACCTTCGGCTTGCCGGCAGCCAGGCCATAGGCTTGGTGCAGCAGGTCGCGGGTGCGGCTCTCGAAAGCCGAACCCAGGCCGCGCAAGCGACCACTGATGGCGAACAGCACCTGTTCACGCAGTTCCTGCTCCAGCCGGCTCCACAGCCAGCGGCTGTTGGGCGGCAGGATGATCGCCCCGGCCGCCGCGCAGACGAACATGCCGATGACCATGCCGATGTAGTCGTTGATGAAGGTGTAAGGGTCGTAGACGGTCAGGTTGTTGGGCACCGAACCGATGGCGAAAAACACCAGCAAACCGATGCCGTAACCGGCGTAAGCCGGCCGCGAAGACAGGAACGCCCCCAGCACGAAGACCGGTGCCAGGACCATGCACAGCAGCGGGAATCCGTCGATCCAGGGGAACACGAAGAAGGTTTCGAAGAACCCGACGAAGGCCCCGATCGCCGTGCCACAGGCCATCTGGAATGACATGCGCTTAGGGTTGGGCGAGGCCGCCGACAGGCCCACGGTGACCGTGGCGATCAGCGTCATCATGGCGCCGCTGGGCCAGTCGCTGAGCAACCAGTAACTGCCCAGCAGCAACAGCACCGCCGAGGCGCGCACGCCAGCAGCCAACGACACCAGCCAGCTGGTCTGCGCCACATAGGGCTCGTCCCACTGCTCGCGCTCGTGCTTGTGCACGGCCAGCGAGGCATGGGTCTCGGCATAGCTGAACATTTCGTCGACAAAGCGATACAGCAGCTCGAAGGCAGTGTGGAAGTCGAGCAGGTCGGACTCGCTGGGGTTGGTTTGCTGGTACTCGGCGCGCAAGCCACGCACCTGGGCTTGCAGGCCCTCTTTGTAGGCGGCCAGCTCAAGCGTCAGGCGCAGCGCGTCGGAATCGGTCAAGGCGCGGCCCACGTAGGGCTGAAGCAATTCGACCAAGGTGTCCAGGCCCGGCTCGATGGCGCTGACGATCTGCAGCGGGCCACGGGCGCGCAGGCGCTCAAGCAGCCGGTGCAGGGCATTGAAGCGCGTGGTGATGGCCATGAACTCGCTGTTCATGCGCACCAACCGGCCACTGCGCCTGCGCATGTGCGGGTCTTCGAAGGCGGTGACGTTACGCAGGCTTTCCAGGCCCACCGCCTCGGCGATGAAGCGCACGTTGCTGCTTTCAAAACGGTCGCGCTGGCTATCACCGCGCAGGGCTTCGACCACCACGCCAGCGAACACACCAAAGCGCTGATAGAGGGCATTACGCATGGCGGCGCTGGCCGACTGCGGCAGGATCGCGGCGCTGACGAACGTTGAAACCAAAATCCCCAGGGCGATTTCCAGCACCCGCCACACGGCCGCCATAAAGGCTTGGTCGGGGTGCTCCAGTACCGGCAAGCCGATCATCGCCGCGGTGTAGCCGGCCAGCACGAAGCCATAGGCGCGGAAGGTGCGATAGCGCATCGCGCCTGCCGAACACAAGCCGACCCACAAGGCCAGGCTGGGCAGGAACAGCTCGGTGTTCTGCGGGAAAATGGCGATCAGTGCGACCATCATCGCCGAGCCTGCCAGAGTGCCGAGCACCCGGTAGAAACTCTTGGCGAACACGTGGCCGCTTTGCGGCTGCATGACGATGAACACGGTGATCATCGCCGTGCGCGGCTGCGGCAGTTCCAGGCGCATGGCCAGCCACAGGGTGATGAAGGCGGCGGCCAGCACCTTGAAGATGTAGACCCAGGTCACGCCATCGGTGCGCGCCCAGGCAAAGAAGCCCCGGCGCCACTCCAGGCTCTGCAGCCAGCGCACGGGCAGGCTTGAGGTGCTCATTTGGCGTTATCCGGCTGCTTGTCGAAAATGGCCAGGGTGGCCGGGGTTTTCGGTGCGGCCTGGCGCTCTTGCTCCGGCACGTCCTTGCCCGCTTGCAGGCCACCCCCAAGGGCGGTAACCAGTTCGGCATGGGCGATCAGGCGGGCGGCCTGCACCTGCTGCTGTACCTGCTGCTGACGGAACAGCAAGGTCTGCGCGTTGAGCACGTTGAGGTAGTCGGTCAGGCCACGCTGGAAGGCGACCATGGCGATGTCGTAGGTCTTCTGCGCGGCGGCGACCGATTCGGCGGCAAAGTGCGATTGCTCTTTCATCGACTCGCGGCGGATCAACTGGTCGGAGATGTTCTTCAATGCACCGACCACGGTCTGGTTGTAGCGCGCGACGGCCATGTCATAGCCCGCTGAAGCGACGCCCAGTTGCGAGCGCAGGCGGCCGCCGTCGAAGACCGGCAGGCTGATTGCCGGGCCGACGTTGTAGTTGAACTTGCGCCCGGTGAGAAACTCCAGCGGGCCGCCGCCGGTGGCCATGAAACCGAGGCTGCCGACCAGGTCGACATTGGGGAAGAAGCCGGCATGCGCGACATCGATGCCACGGGCTTGCGCGGCCACCTGCCAACGGCTGGCGACCACGTCCGGGCGCTGGCCGACCAGCTCGGCGGGCAGCGCCGATGGCAGCGTGAGCGGGGCGCCGAGGGTCAGGGTCGGGCGCTGGATCTGCGCGCCCTCCCCTGGCCCCTTGCCGGCCAACGCAGCAAGCTGGTTGCGGGTCAGGGCGATCTCTTCGTCAAGGCTGTCGAGCTGGCGATGGGTTTCGGGCAGCGGCGCTTCGGCCTGGCTGACTTCGAAATGGGTGCCGATGCCTGCGTCCAACCGACGCTTGGCCAGGGCCAGGATCTGCTCCTGCTGCTCCAGTTCAGCCTTGACGATATCGCGCTGGGCAAAGTGCAGGCTTAGCTGGATATAGGCACGCACCACGTTGTTCTGCAGTTCGAGCTGCGCCTGGCGAGCCTCGGCCACACTCATGTGCGCTTGGTCCACAGCCTGCTCGCTGGCATTGCGCTCGCGGCCCCACAGGTCGAGGGCATAGCTGAAACCGATGGCGGCGTTGTTGTCCCAGGTATTGGCGCCCGACAGCGCACCAGGCCCGTAGAACTGATCCTCGGGCCAGTTGTGGCGCTTGAGTGTGGCCTGGCCGTTGGCTTGCAGCTTTTCTGCCGACTCGACCACACCGGCCATGGCCTTGGCCTCGCGCACCCGCGCCAGGGCCATGGCCAGGTTCGGGCTGCCCTCGACGGCCAATGCGAGCCAGCGGTTCAGCTGCGGGTCGCGATAGGCCTGCCACCACTGCTGGTCGGGCCAGTGCGCGTCGGTGGCCGCTTCGCGTATCGCCGCGTCGGTGGTCAGGGTATTGGCGTGTAATGTCTTGCTTTGCGGGGCAATGCCCCAGGTTCCGATACAGCCGCTCAAGGTGAGGGTAAGGGCACAGGCACTGAACACTTGAAGCGTTCTGATGATGCGACGCGGCACAGCTGCGATTTCCCGAGGAAGAGGTGGAGGGGCCGGGCAATTCTAGGGGGCGGCAGGACTGGCGATAAGCGCATATTCCTGCGAATCTTTGTTACCAAACGCGCGATAATCAGCCTTTGGTCGAAGGCATCTTTTAATAACTTCGTCGTTACTTCGTGACACAATTTTGTCCTCTACCTTGAGAGTGACCCATGGACACCCTGCAAAATATGCGTGCTTTCAGTTGCGTAGCCCAGCTTGGCAGCTTCACGGCTGCCGCGGCGCAACTGGATACGACCACCGCGAACGTGTCGCGGGCGGTCTCCAATCTGGAAGCCCATCTGCAAACTCGGCTGCTCAACCGTACTACCCGCCGCATCGCGCTGACCGAGGCCGGCAAGCGCTACCTGATGCGCTGCGAACAGATTCTTACCTACGTTGAAGAAGCCGAGGCCGAGGCCAGCGACGCCCATGCCCGCCCGGCCGGGCAATTGAAGGTTCACTCCATGACCGGGGTGGGCCAACACTTCGTGGTCGATGCCATTGCCCGCTACCGCGAATCGCACCCGGACGTGACCTTCGACCTGACCATGGCCAACCGCGTGCCGGACCTGCTCGACGAGGGCTACGACGTGTCCATCGTGCTGGCCACCGAGCTGCCGGACTCGGGCTTCGTGTCGCAGCGCTTGGGGATCACCTACAGCATCGTCTGCGCCTCGCCCGACTACATCGTGCGCAACGGCATCGCACACAAGCCTGCCGACCTGCTCAAGCACGCCTGCCTGCGCATGGTCAGCCCGGTGATCCCGCTGGAGAAGTGGCTGTTCGACGGCCCGGAAGGCCAGGAAATGGTCAACATCACCAGCTCGCCGTTCCAGGTGAACACCGCCGACGCCATGAAAACCGCGATCCGCAGTGGCATGGGCGTGGGCGTGCTGCCGATCTATTCGGCCATCGACGGGCTGCGCGACGGCAGCCTGGTGCGGGTGCTGCCCGAGTATCGGCTGCAAGAGCTGAACCTGTACGCCATCTACCCGTCGCGCCAGTACCTGGATGCCAAGATCAAGACCTGGGTCGAGTACCTGCGCAACTCGCTGCCGGAAATTCTGGCAGCGCATGAGGCAGACCTGAAAACCCATCAGGTGCAGATCGCCAACTGAGAAACATGCTGCATTGAGGGGAGGAGCAATGGTAGGTTGCTAACCATTGCTTCCAGCGCCAGGACCATGGGAGGGCGATGCCCTCCATTCGCAGCACAAGGCTGCTCCTACACCGACTTTTGTAGGAGCAGCCTTGTGCTGCGAATGACCGCAACGCGGTCAACTGCCTGGCAGTCCACCCTAGCCTTGCAGAGAGTTGCCGATGAAAAAGACCGTCCTGGCCTTCAGCCGCATCACCCCGGCCATGGCCGAGCGCCTGCAACAAGACTTCAACGTAATCCTGCCGAACCCCAAGCTCGGCGACATCAACGCCCAGTTCAACGAAGCCCTGCCCGAGGCCCACGGCCTGATCGGCGTCGGCCGCAAGCTTGGCCGTGCGCAACTCGAAGGCGCGGCCAAGCTTGAAGTGGTCTCCAGCGTCTCGGTCGGCTACGACAACTATGACGTCGACTACTTCAATGAACGCGGCATCGCCCTGACCAACACCCCCGACGTACTCACCGAAAGCACCGCAGACCTGGGCTTCTCGCTGATCATGGGCTGCGCCCGGCGCACGGCCGAGCTGGATGCCTGGACCAAGGCCGGCCAGTGGCAAGCCACCGTCGGCCCGGCGCACTTCGGCAGCGATGTGCACGGCAAGACCTTGGGCATCGTCGGCATGGGCAACATCGGCGCCGCCGTTGCCCGCCGCGGCCGGTTCGGGTTCAACATGCCGGTCATCTATACCGGCAACAGCCGCAAGGCCGCACTGGAGCAAGAGCTGGGGGCGCAGTTCCGCAGCCTGGAGCAACTGCTGGCCGAAGCCGATTTCGTCTGCATCGTGGTGCCGTTGTCGGACGCCACCCGTAAGCTGATCGGTGCACGGGAGCTGAAGCTGATGAAGCCAAGCGCCTTCCTGATCAACATCGCCCGCGGCCCGGTGGTCGATGAAGCGGCGCTGATCGAAGCTCTGCAGAACGGCACGATTCGCGGTGCCGGCCTGGATGTGTACGAGAAGGAACCGCTGAGCGATTCTCCACTGTTCAAACTGCCCAACGCCCTGACCCTGCCGCACATCGGCTCGGCCACCGCAGAAACCCGCGAGGCCATGGCCAACCGGGCGATGGACAACCTGCGTGCGGCGCTGTTGGGCGAGCGGCCGCAGGATTTGGTGAACCCGCAGGTGTGGAAGGGCTGACCGTTCGCCTTAGCGTGCCAACACCATTGCAGGCTTGACCCTAGGCTTGCGAAACACCAGCACATTCCCCGCCATGACCGCGACGAGCCCTAGCAACGCTGGGGCCGTCCATTGGTACCCCTCGGCAAACGCCGACACATTCAACGCCACCAACGGGAACAGCACCGTGCAATAAGCCGCGCGCTCCGGCCCCATGCGCCCAACCAGGGTCAGGTAGGCGGTGAAGCCAATCACCGAACCCGGGATCACCAGGTACATCAGCGAGCCGATGTAACGCGTGTTCCATTCCATGGCGAAGGGAATGCCGCTGAACAGGCAATAAACCGTCAGCATCGCCGCGCCATAGACCATGCCCCAGGCATTGGTGGTCATGGGCTTGAGCCCTGCTTTCTGCTGCATGCTCGACAGCATGTTGCCGGCCGAGAAGCACAGCGTGCCGAACAAGGCCAAGCCGAGGCCGTACAGGGTTTCGCGGCTGGCGGCATGGTGGGACAGTTCGGGCCAGAACAGCAGGCCCAGGCCCAGCAGCCCCAGTGCTCCGCCACCCAGCACGTTGGCAGCGATCTTCTGGCCAAAGAACACCCGGGCGTTGAGTGCGTTCCACAGGGTCGCGGTGGAGAACACCACGGCGATCAGGCCGCTGGCGATCCACTGGCTGGCGGTGAGGAAGCACATGAAGTTGACGCAGAACAGGCACAGGCCTTGGGCCAGGCAGATCAGGTGGCCGCGGCGGTTCATGGGTTGCAGGCGGCGGGTGAGCAACAGGATGGCGAACAGGATCAGGCCGGCCAAAGCGAAGCGGTAGACGATGGACACCGGGATGGCGACCACACCCAGTTGCAGTTTCAGGGCGATCCAGGTGGTGCCCCAGATCAGGACGGTGAGCAGGTACAGGGACAGGTTCACAGGTGGGGCCTCCTCAGGCGTTCGACCATACAACCTGGGGCCGCCTTGCGGCCCATCGCAGGCAAGCCAGCTCCTACAGGAAAACGGCGCCGTACCTGTAGGAGCTGGCTTGCCTGCGAACGAGGGCGCAGCCCTCGCCAGGGCCCCCAGTGTTCCCCCTGGCCACTGCCCTGCGCTTGCACAAACTTGCGCTTTTCCAACCCAGGTAGCTGTCAGCGCAACGCAAGCGCAGTACGATGGCCCCAGAGGAATCGCCCATGACCCCACTCTCCCAGCTGCACGTCTTCAACGCCATGCACGCCTCGCCCCACGCCCGCCTGGAGCTGAGCGCGCACCTGGGCGACGGCTTGGCTGCGGCGCTGTGGCGCAACCGCGACGATGCCCGCGATTACCAGGCGCCCAGCCATCACACGCTGTCGTGCTACATCGCCGATGGCACTGGCACCTTCCGTCGCCAGCGCCCGGCCGACAAGGGCGCGCCGAACAAGCTGTGCATCATGCCGGCCGGCCATGAGTCGAACTGGGTGGTCAACGGCGCGATTCGCCTGGCGCACCTGTACGTCAGCGAGGCGCAGTTCGCCCTGGGTTGCGTGCGCCTGCTGGACCGTGAGCCGCGGGAATTGCAGCTGCAGGAGGCGACGTTCCTCGATGACCCGCAACAGTCGGCGCGCTTTCGCCAGTTGATCAACCTGGCCTGGGACGAGCCCGGCGAGCGCCTGCTGGCCAGCAGCCTGGCGCATGAAATCGTCGACCACGCAGTGCTCAGCCAGGTTGGGCTACGTCAAGGGCTGCGCCTGAAAGGCGGCTTGGCGCCGAACCTGCGTCGGCAGTTGGTGGAGTACATCGAGGCGCACCTGGACCAGCCCATCACCCTCGGTGAACTGGCCCTGCGCTGCAACCTTTCCGAGTACCACTTCGCGCGCATGTTCCGCACCAGTTTCGGCTTGCCGCCACACCAGTACCTGCTGGCACGACGGCTGCACCGTGCTTGCCAGTTGCTGCGCTTGGGTCACCTGCCGCTGGGAGAGGTGGCGTTGCTGTGCGGGTTTGCCAGTGCCAGCCATTTCAGCAACCGCTTCCGCCAGGCATTCGGAGCGACGCCTGGCGACTATCGCACAGCCTTCAGCACTTAGAACTCGAAGGTGCTGGACAGGCTCACCTGCCGCGCATCGCCAACTGCGACAAAGTACTGGTTCACTGCCGAGCTGTAGTAAACCTTGTCGAACAGGTTCTTCACGTTCAACTGCAGGCGCACGTTGTGTTCGTCGAGCTGGGTCTCGTACGTGGCAAACGCATCAGCAACGGTATAGCTGGGCAGGTCGAAAGTGTTGGTCGAGTTGCCCGAACGCTCGCCCACATAACGGGCCCCAGCACCAAAGCGCAGCCGGTCGCCACCGAACACGCGGCCAAAGTCATACACCGCCGAAAGCGAGCCACTGTGCTTGGCCACGTTCTGCAGGCGGTTGCCTTCAAGGTCCGGGTCTTTGGTGACCTTGGCATCGGTAAAGGCATAACTGCCGATCAGGCTCCAGCGCTCGCTGAGCTGCCCAGTCAGGTCAAGCTCCACACCGCGTGAATTGACCTCGCCAGCATTGCTGTAGACCGTCTCGCCGGTACCCGTGTCGAAGTTGGCGACCAGCACATTGCGCTTGGTGATGTCGAACAGCGCCAAGGTGCCGGTCAGGCTGCCAGGCATGTCGAGTTTGGCCCCCAGCTCCCACGATTTGCCCTCTTCGGGCGCTACCGACGCATCCAGCACCACCCCGCCGGTCAACGGCGCAATGCTGGAGTTGGGCTTGAACGACTCGCTGTAGCTGCCATAGAACGACAGCTGGTCATCGACCTTGTAGACGATGCCGGCATGCGGCACCCAGGCCTGACCGCTAGTGTCGGTATTGGCTTTGAACGGGCGACCGCGGCCGGCGTATTGGTCGAACTGCTGGAAGCGCGCACCGGCCACCAGGATCCAGTGCTCGTCCAGGTGCAAGGCGTCCTGCACGAACAACGCGTCGGTGCGCAGTTTGTCGGTCTGGTCGCTGTCGCTGGCGCGCACGCTGCTGCCCTCCACTTCCTGGCCGTAGACCGGGTTTTCATAGCTGAAGGTAGACTGCGCCGTCTGGCGGATCAGGTCGCCACGAAACACCTTGCGGTCTTCGTGATCGAAGCCGAACAACAGGTCATGCTGCAGGCCGCCCAGCTCGACGTTGCCCGCAAGGCTCAGGGTGGCGAACTGGTCGCGGCTCATGGCGTTGTGCGTGCCGTCGATGCTGCGCGTCAGCGTGCCCGTGGCTTCGTTGACGCCCGTCACGCGGACCTGGCTGGCGTCGTAGGTCTCGCGGTTGAAGCTGTAGCCGAAGTGCAGCTTCCAATCGTCGGCCACTTGATGGTCGACCTCCAGGCGATACAGGTCAGAGCGCCCTTCCATGTCGTTGAATGGCTCATCCAGGCGACGCGTGGCCGGAATGTCCAAGGGGTGGCCGTTGCTGCCAAAGGCCGTGCCGCGGTCGAACGGGTAAAGAAACTCACGGTGCTCGTACGCCACCACCACCTGGGTGTCCTCGCCCAGCCAGGCCAGCGATGGCGCTACCAGCGATTCGCGGTGCACACCGAAGTTGCGCCAGTAGTCCTCATCTTCGTGGTCGACGATCAGGCGGTAGGCGAAGTTGCTGTCGCCGAGTGCGCCGGTGCTGTCGAAACCACCACCGCTGCCATTTTTGCCGCTGCCGTAGGTCGAGCCACGCACTGTCAGGGCGTTGTACTGCTGCAGTTGTGGGCGCTTGCTGACCACGTTGATGACCCCGCCTGGGTCCTGGATGCCATACAGCAGCGAGGCCGGGCCCTTGAGCACTTCGACCCGCTCGGTGCTGGCATTAAGGCTGCGGCCCTGCACGATGGGCATACCGTCACGCATGATCGAGCCGTCGCGGTTGTCGCCAAAGCCGCGCTTCATCACGGTGTCGGAGGTGCCGCCAAAGTTGTTGCCCTGGGTAATGCCGCTGACGTTGGTCAAGGCATCATCGAGGTTGCGCGGGGCCTGGTCGCGAATGACCTGGGCCGGGACCACGTTGATGGCCTGGGGGATGTCCTGGGTCGGGCCCTGGCCACGCATGATCGAGGCCGTGGCCGGGGGCTGATAGCTGTAGGCGTCCATCTGCGAGGTCACGGTGGTGGCCTGCAGGTTGAGTGCACCGTCGCTGCTCACGGCTTCGAGGGTGAAGGTGCGGGCATCGACGCGGCGCCAGGCCAGGCCGGAAGTGCCCAGCAATTGCTGCAGCGCCTGCTCTGCGCTGAAGGTGCCGTTGAGGGCAGGTGCCTGCAGGCCAGGAAGCTCGAGGGTGTACACCACGCTCTGGCCGGTGGCTCGGCTGAAGGCATTGAGCGCCTGGGCCAAAGGTTGGCTCGGCTGGGCAAACGTGTACGCCTGTACTTGCTCGGCTGCCCCGGCCAACGGTGCGATGGCGATGACCGGGCACACCGAAAGGCCGAGCCAGAGGGGGACGCAACGCGGGGTGAACTTCATGGACGCTGACCTGTAAGTGGGTGTTGATTGCGAATGAATCGCACTTCCACTCATTACACGGATGCCACGTCCTGTTACCTCATCCGTTAATTGAATTTTTTTCCTGGGCCAGCCTCTTCGCGGGCAAGTCGGACCGCCGCACCGCCGCTCCCACAGGTTCTGGTACAGGTGCCTAGCGGATAATCGTCAACCGCCCCAATACGGTCTGCCGGGAAAAGCCCATCACATTGCCAAGTGAATCGAGCGCTGCCAAAGGCGCTTGCACCGGGAAACTGCCACTGACCTTGCGCTGCCCCAACTCACCCTCGAGCAGCAGGATGCGCCCCGGGTAGTACCGCCCGAGGTCTTCGACCACCTGCGCCAGCGGCACTTGGTAGTAATTCAGCCAGCCCTGGCGCCAAGCCAGGCGGCTCTCGCTGTCTACGCTCACGGTGCTGGCCGCATGGCCGTGTACGTAAGCCAGCTGCTGATTGGCCGTCAGTTCACGGGCGACCGCGCCTTGCCCCGGCGTCACCGCGACCCGCCCACTGCGCACCGTCACCTGCGCGCCATCCCCCTGCTCACGCACCTCGAACTGGGTGCCCAGCACCCGCACCTCACCGCCTGCGGCAGCGACCAGAAACGGCTCGCCGGTGTGTGTGACCTGGAAGAACGCCGCCCCGCGCAGCAGCCGCACACGGCGCTCGCCCTGGGCGAAGTCGACCGTGATTGCGCTGCCTGCATCTAGTGTTACCTGCGATTGATCGGCCAGGGTCACCTGGCGGACGTTGCCGGCGCTGCTGTAGTCGGCCTGCAGGTCCTGCAGCCAGTAGCCAGGGTGCCAACCCCCCACGGTGCCAACCGCCAGCACCAGGCAGGCTGCAACCGCCAAGGCGGCGACGCGTTGGCGCCAACGGCCTCGGGCAGGCGCCTTGGCCATGGCATCCAGGTACCGTTGCAGGCCCTCGCGCTCTTCATCGGCCAACCGCGCCGCTGGCGCCGCGCTCATCTGCCACAGCGCCTGAGCCTGTGCGTACGCCTCTCGATGCCCAGGGTCGGCCAGCAACCAACGCTTGAACGCCGCACCTTGGGCTTGCTCAGGCTGTTCGTTGATGCGGCTCAGCCACTGCAGCGCGGCCTGTGACTGCGCGGCAGTGATCGGATTCGGACGGCTCATCGACGGGCGCTCCCTGGCCTGCGTAGGGTGGAAACGGGCTCGGCGACACTCGCCTTGCACGCTTCGAGGGCGCGCATCATATGCTTTTCAACGGCGCTCTGGGACAGTTGCATGGCCGTGGCGATCTCGCTGTACGTGCAGCCGTGGATACGATTGAGCAGGAAGATCTGCCGCGTGCGATCGGGCAAGGCACGCAACGCAGCCTCGATGCGTTGCAGGTCGTGATCGACCTCCAGGGCTTGCTCAGGTTCTGCAGCACTGGACTGCTCATCCACGGCTTGCGTGGCTTCGGCCACACGCTCGCGGCTGCCTTCGCTGCGCAAGTGGTCGATGGCAAGGTTGCCGGCGCAGCGCAAAAGGTAGGTGTCCAGTGCTTCCACCTTGACCTCGGGGCGGCGCCAGAAGCGCAGGAACAACTCCTGGACCAGGTCCGATGCCGTGGCCCGGCAACCGACCCGGCGGCTGACCAATGCCTCCATGCGCGCACGCTGCGCCAGAAACACCTGCACGAAGCGCGCACGGCCGCCAGTGTGGTCAGCGTCTGGCTCGATCACGTCAACCGGCTCGCTCAAGGCGTCACACAGCAAGCACGGCCAACAGCGGGCCGAGCACCACGCTGACGGCGGCAAGGCCCAGCAACAGGCGGGGCTGGTACGGCAGGGCGAACACCCACAGGGTCACCCCCGCCATCAACACCGCTATCCATTCCACCAGGCCATGCGCCCAGCCCCGCATGTGCACGCTGAGTACCAGCGACAGCACCAGCAGCAGCCAGCCACCGACGCGCAGCACACGCAGCTGTTGCGCCTGCGGTTTGCGCCCAAGCAGCTCCTTGAAGTGTTTTTCCATGGCCAGGCACAGGGCCACGAAGCCCGCGAAGCCGATCAGCGCACTACCTAACATCCGCTCACCTCGCCGCCCTCGACCGTCGGTTTTTGGGCCGCGCGTGAGGCGCGCTTGGTAACAGGCTTTGCCGGGCGCAGCATTTTGCTGGCCGTCCAGGCCAGGAACACGCCGGTGGCCAGCGCCGTGAGGTCGAACCCGGCCATGGCCCAGTCGCCAGACCGCAATGACTGATCGAGGCCCTGGCCTGTGGTGAGGCCATTGAGCAGCGGCAGCAAGGCGAAGGCCAGCGCCCCCAGCGCCAGTTGCTCGCCCCAGGCGCGGCGCCCGGAACGCAGCACGGCATGCACCAGCGACAGTGCCCAGACCAGGAAGAACGTGTTGACCTCCCAATCGGCGCGGCCCTCGGCAGCCACAGGGATCAGCCGATTGGCCCAGAAGAACCCTGCCACCGCTAGCAGCAGGCCACTCATGCTGGCAATGTTGAGCACCTCGACCAAGCGCAATTCGCCGGGCATGTGCGCGCTCTTGGCATGCTTGAGCTGACGCTTGCCCAGCCACATCACCAACCCTGTGCCGATGACTGCTGTGCCGGCCACGCCGAAGACAAAGTACAACCAGCGCAGCCAGGGCCCGGCGAAATTGCCCATGTGCAGGCCGGCAAAACTGAAGGCCGTCATCATCGCACCACTCTCCGGTGCACCTTGGGTCAGCAGCGCGCCGCTGGCGCCATCGAAGGTCCAGTGGGTGCTGCGCCGGTAGGCGACGTTGTCGGCCGAGGACTGGGTGAAGGTGACCCGGGCATTACGGTCACCGGGGTTTTGCAGCTGGATGAAACCGATGCGTGCACCCGGCGCCAGTTCCTCGACTTTGGCGTACAGCGTCGGCAACGGCACCAGGGGCGTCGCGACGTTGGCAACCTTGGGCGCATCGTCGCGGCCGAACAGCTCGTTGAAGTACTCGCCGGTATTGCCGCCATAGCTGGCCAGAATGCCGGCAGGCATCACCATGTACATGAACAGCACCAGGCTGCTGTAGCTGATCATCAGGTGGAACGGCAGCACCAGCACGCCGATTGCGTTGTGCCCGTCCAGCCAGGAGCGCTGGCCTTTGCCAGGGCGGAAGGTGAAAAACTCTTTGAAGATCTTCTTGTGGGTGATGATCCCGGTAACCAAGCCCAGCAGCATGATGAAGGCACAGAACGTCGACAGCCAACGGCCGAACGGGTACGGCATCTCCAGCTGGAAGTGGAAGCGGTAGAAGAATTCGCCGCCACGGCTATCGCGCGCCTCGACTGGCTGGCCAGTCTGCGCATCGAGGCTTTTGCTGACAAAGCCGCGGCGCCCCGCCTCGGGGTCGCGCCAGCCCACGTTCAGCGCCGCCTCGCGCGCGTTGGGCAAGCGGATCATCCAGTTGCTGGCGTGCGCGGCGTTGGCCTCCAGGTAGCGCTGGGCCAAGCCCAGGCTGTTTACCGGGTCGAGCGCATGGCTGCGCACCTCGGGCTGGGTCCAGTGGTTGATCTCGTCCTTGAAGTACGAAAGCGTGCCAGTAAGGAAGATGGCGAACAGCAACCAGCCGAAGATCAGGCCGGTCCAGGTGTGCAACCAGGCCATGGCCTGGCGAAAGCCTTCTTTCATGGGTTTTTCATCCAGTAGGCAAAACCGCTGACCGCGCCCAGCAGCACGCTTGGCAACAGCACGCCCCACCAGGCACGCCAGGCGCTACGGCAAGCGAAGCACCAGATGAACGCCAGCACGTAGAAGACGAACGACAACAGCAAGCCTGTGAGGGTCGCGTCGACCCGTGGCAAGGGCGCCAGCAGGGCGATGCTGACACTGGCCATGGATGCCAGCAGATAACCGCCCAGCGTTGCAGCCAGGCAGCGTGAGGCCACGGCCAGGCGGTAGCTGAGCGGGAGACCGGCGGCGTTGCGCTTCATGGCGGAGGTCCGGGCATTTTCGGGGCTGCAATAATAATGATTTCAATTCGCATAAGCAAAATATTGCCGCTGCGTAGCCGCCCATCGCTGACGGGCCGGCGATCCGCCCCTGGAGGATTGCCGAGCACCGGGTCGCCCACTACAATGCGAACAATTATTACTTCCAATCGCGCATCTTGGCGCCGGAGTATCCACGGTGTCCAGCGCCCTTTCCTCCACGGTCGAAGGCCTCTATCACGCCCATCACAACTGGCTGACCGGCTGGTTGCGCCGCCGCCTTGGCTGCCCGCAGAGTGCCGCCGACCTGGCGCAGGACACTTACGTACGCCTGCTTCAAGCACGCGAGACACCGCAATTGATCGAACCCCGGGCGTTCCTGGCCACGGTCGCCAAGCGGGTGCTGTGCAATCACTTTCGGCGCCAGGAACTGGAACGCGCCTACCTCCTAGCCTTGGCCCAAGTGCCGGAAGACGTGGCACCGAGCGAAGAACAGAAAGCGATCATCTTCGAGACGCTGCTGGAGCTCGACCGCCTGCTGGATGGCCTGCCAGCGCTGGTCAAGCGTGCCTTCCTGCTGGCGCAGGTCGACGGCCTGGGCCAAGGCGAAATCGCGCGTGAGCTGAACGTGTCACTGGCCACGGTCAAACGCTACCTGAACAAGGCGGCCATGCGCTGTTACTTCGCCCTGTGAATACCCAGTTTTCTCCGCAGGTAGCCGAGCAGGCCGTGCATTGGTTGATCGAGTCCCAGGGTGATGATTTTGACCGGGCCCAGCAGTTGGCGCTGGAGCACTGGTTACAAGCCGACCACGAACACCAGCGCGCCTGGGCGCATATTCAGCAGGTCAATCAGCGGTTACGCGGGGTGGCTTCGCCCGTGGTGCATGCGACGCTGCAAGCGCCACCATCGGCCGCTCGACGGCGTGCGCTCAAGGCCCTGTTGTTGCTCGGTGTGGCCAGTGCCACAGGGTTGGGGCTGCAGCAGCACAACCCGTTGCCAGGGCTAATGGCCGACTACCGCAGCCCGGTCGGCCAGCGTCGGCGGCTGAACCTGGAAGACGGCAGCCTGCTGCAACTCAATACCCGTAGCGCCGCCGATGTGCGCTTTGATGGGCACCAGCGGGTGGTGCGCCTGCTCGAAGGCGAACTGGCGCTGGAGGTGGCCAAGGATGCCCGGCCCTTGCTGCTGCGCACCGGCGAAGCTGCGCTGCAGTTGGACAGCGGCCGTTTCAACGTGCGCCAGTACGACGGGTTCAGCCTGGTGTCGGTGTTCAGTGGCGTCGCCACTGTGTCGGGTGAGGCCTTGCTGGCAGGGCAACAGGCCCGATTGGGGGGCAACGGCTGGCGGGCGGTCACAGCGCTGGACCGCAATGCCGGGGCCTGGGTCGACGGCATGCTGGTAGCGTCGCAGATGCGCCTGGGGGATTTCCTGGCCGAGCTCGGCCGCTACCGGCAGGGGCAACTGGGGTGCAGCGAGCGGGTTGCCGACTTGCGGATTTCAGGGTCTTACCCGCTGGATGACAGTGAGCGAATACTGCAGATGCTGGAGGTGGCATTGCCGGTGCGGGTGCGACGGTTTACCCGGTACTGGGTGACGGTCGATAGCCTGACATGAGGTCGCCGGGCCTACACGTACAGCGCCACCCTCGCAATCACTACAGCCCCTATGGGAGCAACTGTCTTGCGCAATTTCTAAAAATTGACGCGTGGGAGCGGGCTTGCCCCGCGAACACCGGCGAAGCCGGTGCCATGCACCGCGTATCCCCATTCGCGGGACAAGCCCGCTCCCACAGGGTCCTCACAAGGTCTGAGCCTGCGCAGTTACCTGTGGACGCTGGCTTGCCGGCCATAGGCTGCACAGCAGCCGCAGATTTTTTGCATTCACCTGAGCCATTTCCCAACGTTCGCGTGACAGACAAGGCAAACCCCTTCTCTCAGGACCTCACCCATGCCGTTGCGCCCCAACCCCCTCGTCCACGCCCTGCTGCTCGCCACCACCCTCGGCCTCGCCAGCCCCGCGGCCCACGCCGAAGCGCGCACCTACCACATCGCCGCCGGCTCCCTTGAAGACGCCCTCAACCAGTTCGGTCGCGAGAGCGGCGCATTGATCTCGTTCGGCTCGCAACTGACCCAAGGCATGAACACCCCAGGCCTGGACGGCCAGTACGATGTGCGCCAGGGCCTCGACGCGCTGCTGCGCGGCAGTGGCCTGCAAGCCCGGCAAGAAACCGACAACGCCTTCAGCCTGCAGCCGCTGAGTGCCGCCAGCACCAGCGCCGCCGTCGAGCTGGGGGCTTCAACGGTGGTCGGCGACTGGTTGGCCGAAGCCCAGCAAGACAACGTCTTCGAACACCCCGGCGCCCGCGACGTCGTGCGCCGTGAAGCCTTCGAACGCAGCGGCGCCACCACCGCGCGCGAAGTGCTCAACCGCATCCCTGGGGTGAATGCGCCAGACAACAACGGCACCGGCAGCCATGACCTGGCACTGAACTTTGGTATCCGTGGCCTCAACCCACGCCTGGCGTCGCGCTCCACCGTGCTGATGGACGGCATCCCGGTGCCGTTCGCGCCGTACGGCCAGCCTCAGTTGTCACTGGCGCCGATCAGCATGGGCAACATGGATGCCGTGGACGTGGTGCGCGGCGGCGGCGCAGTGCGCTATGGCCCGCAGAACGTCGGCGGCATCGTCAACTTCGTGACCCGTGCAATCCCTGAGGAGGCCACCTTCAAGGCCGCCATGCAAAACCAGATCAGCCCGTCCTCGAGCCACGACGGTTTCAAGAACAGCGCCAACCTGCTGGTCGGCGGCACCAATGCCAACGGCCTGGGCGGCGCCCTGCTCTACTCTGGCACCCGTGGCGGCGACTGGCGCGAGCACAGCGACACGCAGATCGATGACCTGATCCTCAAGGGCAAGCTGCAACTGGATGAGGCCAACAGCCTGCACGCCATGGCCCAATACTACGAAGGCGAAGCCGACATGCCCGGCGGCCTGAGCACCGCCGATTTCGATGCCGACCCTTACCAGTCGACGCGCCTGAAGGACAAGTTCTGGGGCCGTCGCACGCTGGTCAACGTCGGCTACGACTACAAGCAAGACGACCGCCAGTTCAGCGTCAACAGCTTCTTCACCAAAACCCTGCGCAGTGGCTACCTCGACCAGGGCAGCTTCGTTTCGCTGTCGCCGCGCGAATACTGGGTGCGCGGTATCGAAACCCGGTTCTCCCAAGGCGTTGCGCTGGGTGACAGCTGGCACGAACTGGGCATCGGCTACCGCTATGTCAACGAAGCCGGCCACGAATTGCGCTTCCGCGAACCAGTCAACGGGGACCTGCCGACCACTGCCAGCCGCAACGACCGCGATACCCGCGGCAGCACCGAAGCCCACGCCATCTACCTGGACGACCGTATCGACATCGGCCGCTGGACCATCACCCCGGGCGTACGCTACGAGATGATCGACTCCGAACAGAGCAACACGCTCAATGGCCAGCGTTACCAGGGCAGCTACAACACCGCGTTGCCGGCGTTGAACGTGATGTACCACCTCACCGAAAGCTGGAACCTGTATGCCAACACCGAGGGTTCGTTCGGCAGCGTGCAGTACAGCCAAATGCCCAACCGTGTCAGCAGCGGTGAAGTAAAACCCGAAAAAGCCCGCACCTGGGAAGTCGGCACCCGCTACGACAATGGCGACGTGCAAGCGGAGATCGGCGCGTTTCTGATCAACTTCGACAACCAGTATGAAAGCAACCAGACCAACGATTCGGTGATTGCACGCGGTGAGACCCGTCACCAAGGCATCGAGACCAGCATCCGCTATGCCCTCGACGGCCTGAGCCCGGCACTGGCCGGCTTCGACGTGCATGCCAGCTACGCATTCGTCGATGCCACCATTCGCGAAGACGGCCCGAACAAGGGCAATCAGGTGCCGTTCTCTTCACGGCACAAGGGCACCTTGGGCGTCGGCTACACCGAAGGCCCGTGGCAGTTGGACCTGGATAGCAGTTTCCAGAGCAGCCAGTATGCCGACAACACCAATACCGGCGAGGAAAGTGCCGATGGCAGCACCGGGCGTATCCCCGGCTACATGCTGGTCAGCACCCGCGCCGGGTATGACTTTGGCCCGCAGCTGTCGAACCTGAAGGTGGCGGTAGGCGTGAAGAACCTGTTCAACCGCGAGTACTACACGCGTTCGTTCGACGACAACAACAAGGGTAAGTATGTGGGTGAACCACGGACCCTCTACGTGCAGACCTCGGTAGCCTTCTGACGAAACCCGGGGGTCGCTGCGCGGCCCTCGCCTTGCAGTTGCAACAAGAAATTTATTTTCAAAAAGGGCTTGAAATCATTCCGCCGTTGCCTGACCTTAGAGTCAAGAGGCGCAGAAATTCCAAGGGTCTCAAGGGCCTAGGCACGCCTCCATGCGAGCAAGCTGAATAAGGATTGAATCATGCAAATCCAGGTCAACAGCAGCAACCATATCGAAGGTAACGCCCGGCTCGACGAGTGGGTCCGCAGTACGCTGGAAAGCTCACTGGAACGTTACGAGGACGACCTCACCCGCATCGAGGTGCACCTGCGCGACGAGAACGGCGCCAAACCCGGACCGCATGACAAACGTTGCCAAATGGAGGCTCGCCCGAAAGGCCACCAACCGATTTCCGTGACCCACACCGCCACCTCGCTGGACCAGGCGGTCGATGGCGCCGCCACCAAGCTCAACCACGCGCTTGAACACTTCTACGGCAAGTTGCGCAGCAAGCGCGGCGTGCTGGAGCTAAGTGACCCCGACGCCTGAGGGTGGTAACAAAACGCCCGGCCTAGTGCCGGGCGTTTTCGTTTCTGTCGATCAACGGCGCTGAACCAACGCGCGCTCATGCCGGTCAACCCCTGCACTCAATCGCTGCAGAACGCATGACCATGAACAACCCCTTCGCACAGATCAGCGCCGCCTTCGCCCCCGAGTACCGGGTCAACCTGAGCATCGTCGACCTGGATGGCAGCATCATGCTCACCCTCGCCGACGACGCTGGCGTGGTCGCCAAGCGCCTGATCAGCCAGGCCCAGCGCAACGACCCGGTTCGCCTGCAGCGGGTCATCGACAGCATCCGCCTGGGCCTGGCCATCGAACTGAGCCAGAACCCGATGCAAGTGCTCGCCGCACTCACCCGCGATGCGCAGCATGCACCGCGTCATTTCGTGGCCAACTGAGGGCTACTTGCCCTCGTCCACTTCCTTGCCATTGGCATCCAGCACCTTGGTCGAGGGGTAGCGGTACGACGCGTAGCGCACCACCAGGATCGAGAACGCCAGCAACAGGATGCCACCGCACAGGTACAACAGCCCCTCGTCCGGCGCCTTGTGGTGCGAGACATCGCCAATCAGCAGGCGGGTCAATGCGGTGATCGCCACGTACAGCAAAAAGCGGATGGGCATGTGGTTGGTCTTGAAGTAGATCCCGACCATGGCCCCCAGCTCCAGGTAGATGAACAGCAGCAGGATGTCATCGACACTGACCCCGCCCTTGCCGAGCATGTCCAGGAAGGTCATCACCGCCGCGTAGGCGGTGATGGCGCCAATGCCGAACAGCGCCAGATAATGGAATGCCTCGACGCACAGGTTGCCCAGCGAGTCGGCCGAGCCGTGCAGGCCCTTGCGCAGCTTTTCAGCCCATTTGATGTTCACGATTGTCCCATTCCCCGATACGCCATGAAGGATGATGCGTCACCTGTGTGACGCTTGTGCCATGCAGTTAAAGGGCCAGGCCCTCGCCTTGGAAGGCGACCGATTGCCGCAAGGCACCTGTGGGCTACGCTTTTGCGGGAAGATTCTGGTTGCGCAACGATACCCAATGCCATTACTGTATAAAGATACAGTAAAACGCAACCCAACCAGCAAAAAGGCATAGAGGTGATGAATGGCCGTCGAAGTGGTGTACCGCAGCAGCCGCGACCCGGAGCGCTTGTTCATGGATAAGGCCGAAGCAGATCGTCACGACAAGATGCTCGAACTGGCCGAGCGCCTGGCAGAAGTGCTGCACAAGGCGGTGCCATCGCTGACCGAGCAACAGGTCGAGGAAGCCGGTATCTACATGGCCAAGAACCGCGACGTGTTCGCCCGGGCGTTCAAGAGCCAGCCAGATGCGTTGGCAGAGTTGCTCGAAGGCCAAGCCCAGTAAGAGCAGCCTTGGGCTGCGAAGAGGCCCTTGAAGTCGAACTATTAATGCTAGCCATACCGGCCCTTTCGCAGCACAAGGCTGCTCCTACAGGGGGGGCGTCAGGCTTAGCCGTAGAGCAGCCGCTCTGCCAGCATCTGCGCCACCCGCGCCGGCGAGCGCTTCTCTGCCTGGGCATGGCCAAACACTTCGGTGAGCCGCGTAGGAATGCGCGCCAGGTGCGCGGTGATGGTCCCCAGGTCTTCGCCCCGATGGGTCAACGCTACGTAGATCAGCCCACCGGCATTGATCACATAGTCGGGCGCATACAGTATCCCGCGCGATTCCAATTGGTCGGCAACCTGCAGGGTGGTCAGCTGGTTGTTCGCCGCCCCCGCCACCGCCGCACAGCGCAGCTGCATCACGCTCTGCCCGTTCAGCACAGGCCCTACGCCACACGGGGCGAAGATGTCGCAGGGGGTGCTGATCAAGGCATCGTTGGTCACCGGGTGGGCATTGAACTGCTCGACCGCCAACCGCACCCGCCCGGGGTCCAGGTCGCTCACCAACAGCTCCGCACCCGCCGCGTGCAGTTGCTCGGCCAAGGCATAGCCGACGTTGCCCAGCCCTTGTACGGCCACCCGCAAGCCTTCCAGGTTGTTACTGCCCAGCCGTGCTTTCGACGTGGCGCGGATGCCGGCGAACACGCCCATGGCGGCATGGGGCGAAGGGTCCCCCGAGGCTGTTGTGCTGGTCACATGCGGCGTGCTCTGCGCGATGCAGTCCATATCCACCGTCGAGGTACCGCTGTCCACAGCCGTGATGAAGCGCCCCTGCAAGGTATCGACGAAACGGCCGAACGCCTCGAACAGCGCAGCGCGGTTTTCCACATGGGGGTTGCGCATGATCACTGCCTTGCCGCCGCCCAAGGCCAAACCGGCCAGCGCGGCCTTGTAGCTCATGCCCTGGGCCAAGCGGATCGCGTCGACCATGGCGCTCTCGTCATCGGCGTAAGGCAGGTAGCGACAACCGCCCATGGCGGGGCCCAGCTGCTCGCTGTGGATCGCCACCACCGCCTTCAACCCCGTTGGCGGGTCGATGAACAGGTGCAGCGATTGGGTACGGGTGCTTTGCATTAGCGCGAACATCGACGGGCTCCCCAGCGAGGTGCTCCTATCAGTATAGGCAGGCCCAAGTGCGGGAAGCCTCGGTCAGACCACTGGACGAAACCGCGCGCCACAGCTAATAGTTAAACGTGTGTGGAGAAGCCCCATGAAGCCACGTCAAGCCTGCCTGGCCTGCCTGAAACGCGAGCCTGTCGCCCTGCTGGAAGCCGCATTGTGGATGGCCGCCGAGCACGACCGAAGTGTCGAGCCCGCGAACAGCCTTGCCCTGCTGCACGACTTGCACCGCGAGATCAGCGCCAACCTGCCGATGCTGCCCCTGTGCGAACTGGCCCAGCCGCTGCTGCGCCAACTCAATGCACTGGGCTTTCAACAAGATGAATATCACCCGTTGCGGCCGCACGCGGCGATGATGGACAAAGTGCTGCAGCGCCGCCGTGGGCAGCCATTGACCTTGGCCATCCTGGCCCTGGAGCTGGCTGGGCGGCTGTCGATCCCGCTGGAAGGCGTTGCATTTCCCGGCCACTTCCTGCTGCGCGTACCCGGTGCCGACCACCTGCTCGACCCTTGCGGCGGCAGGCGCTTGTACCCCAGCGATTGCCGCGACCTCCTCGCCCGCCAGTTCGGCCCACACGTGCCGCTGAGTGCAGAGCACATGCGCACGGCCAGCCCTCGGCAAATGCTGCAACGCCTGTCACGCAACCTGCGCCAATTGCACATCAGCAACGACAACCACCTGGCGGCGTTGATCGACGCCGAACGGGTAATGCAGCTGGGCCCGGTGCAAGTCAGCGACTACACCACCCGCGCATCGCTCTACCAGTTTCTGGATTGCCCGCAGGCCGAACGTTTCGACCTGGAGCATGCCCTGCTACTCACAGAAGACCCGGTCCAGCGCCTGAAGCTTTCCGAGCGGATCGGCAAACTCCCGACGGTGAACCGTTCGATTCACTGAGCCGGGGTATCCGGCTGCTGCGAAGGATGCGCCTGGATGAACGCCAGGTGCTGGGCTGCCAGGGCGGCGACCCGACGAATGCGCGGGTAACCGCCCAGGTCGATGTTGAACCGCTCGGCAGCGTACACCTGCGGCAGCAAGTAAACATCCGCCAAGCCCGGCGTGTCGCCAAAGCAGAAGCCGTGGTCGCCGATCAGTTGCTCGACCGCCGACAGTCCTTGGCCGACCCAGTGCGCGATCCACTGGTTGACCTGAGGCTCGTCCTGCCCTGCCTGGCGCAGCAGGTTGAGCACGCTGACGTTGTGCAACGGGTGGATGTCGCAGCCGATGATCGCTGCCACACCGCGCACCTTGGCTCGCGCCTCGGCCGTGTCCGGCAGCAGCGCAGGGTGTGGATAAACCTCTTCCAGGTACTCGATGATCGCCGGTGACTGCACCAACAGCGCACCGCTGTCGGTGCGCAGGGCCGGTACACGGCCCTGCGGGTTCACGGCGACATAGTCCGCACCGCGCTGCTCGCCCTTGAGCAGGTTGACCGGCAAGGACTGGTAACCCAGCCCCTTCAGCGCCAGCGCGATGCGCACCCGGTAGGACGAGGTGGAACGGTAGTAGGTGTACAGCTCCATACCCCTGCCCCCTCAGTTGGCTGCGATGACTTTGCCGCGGCATTCGCCGAAGCCGATGCTGGCCACGCCATCACGCGTGCAACGGGCACGCAGGATGATTTCGTCGCCGTCTTCGAGGAACTTGCGCACCTCACCGCTGGCCAGTTCCACCGGCTGCTTGCCGCCCTCGGTGATCTCTAGCAGGCTGCCAAAAGAGCCCGGCGTTGCCCCCGACAGCGTGCCCGAACCGAACAGGTCGCCCGGTTGCAGCTGGCAACCGTTGACGCTGTGGTGGGCAACCATCTGCGCCACGGTCCAGTACATGCTGCGGGTGTTGCTCAGGGTCAGCCGGTGAGCCGCAATGCCTTGCTCGCGCATGCGCTCGGTCAGCAGCAGCACTTCCAGTTCGATATCGAACGCACCCTTGGCCTGGTCACGTGCATCCATCAGGTAGGACAGCGGCTGCGGATCGCCTTGCGGGCGCGCCGGCTGCGCAGTGCGGAACGGCTCCAGGGCCTCGGCGGTCACCACCCAGGGCGAAATGCTGGTAATGAAACTCTTGGACAAAAACGGCCCCAGTGGCTGGTATTCCCAGGCCTGGATATCACGCGCCGACCAGTCGTTGAGCAGGCAGAAGCCGGCGACGTGCTCGGCGGCATCACCCACCGGGATCGACTCGCCCATGTCGTTGCCCTGGCCAATCCAGATACCCAGCTCCAGCTCGTAGTCCAGGCGCGCGCAGGGCCCGAAGCTTGGCTCGGTGTGCCCGGCCGGCAGGGTTTGGCCTTTGGGTCGGCGCACATCGGTACCGGAGGGACGAATGGTCGAAGCGCGACCGTGGTAACCGATCGGCACATGCTTGTAGTTGGGCAGCAGCGGGTTGTCCGGGCGGAACAGCTTGCCGACGTTCTTGGCGTGTTCGATGCCGACGTAGAAGTCGGTGTAGTCCCCGATCTTCGCCGGCACATGCAGTTGGCAATCACTGGCTGGGTAAAGCGCGGTTTTCAGCGCCGACTGGTGTTCGCTGTGTTCGCCGAGCAGCGCCAGCAGGCGCTCACGCAGGGCGACACGGGCGCCACGGCCGAGGGCGAAGAAGGCGTTCAGCGCACCACCGCGGGTAGCCTCCACCGCAGCCTTGGCCTCGCCGTCGAACAAGCCCGCAGCGAGCACCGCTTCCAGGTCAAGGATGGCATCGCCGATGGCCACGCCGCAGCGCAGCGCTTCACCCGGCCGGCTGAAGATGCCCAACGGCAGGTTTTGCAGCGGGAAATCGCTGTGCCCGTTGGCATGCTCGACCCAGCTACGGGTAATGGCGGTCTGGTTCATGGGTTATCTCCGGTTCGGGTTGAAGGTGCTCGGCAAGGTGGCCCAGCAACTATCGTAGTCGGCCTGCAATTGCGGGCATTCGAGCGCATGGCGGCTCGGGCGCAGCACTTGGCTGGTCTCGAACATGAAGGCCATGGTGTTGTCGATCTTGTGCGGCGCGAGGTCGGCGGCGATGGCCTTGTCGCAAGTCTCGGCGTCGGGGCCATGGGCGCTCATCACCCCGTGCAGCGAAGCGCCGCCCGGCAGGAAACCCTCGGCCTTGGCATCGTAGGCACCCTGGATCAGGCCCATGAACTCGTTCATCAGGTTGCGGTGGAACCATGGCGGACGGAAGGTGTTCTCGGCCACCATCCAGCGCGGCGGGAAGATCACGAAGTCCATGTTGGCCAGGCCATGCACGCTGGTGGGTGACGTCAGCACGGTGAAGATGGACGGGTCTGGGTGGTCGAAGCTCACCGTACCGATGGTGTTGAAGCGGCGCAGGTCGTATTTGTAGGGCACGTTGCTGCCATGCCAGGCGACCACGTCCAGCGGCGAATGCTGCAGCTCGCAGGCCCAGTGTTCGCCGAGGAACTTCTGCACCAGTTGCACCGGGCCCTCGGCTTCTTCGTAATGCGCCACCGGCGTGAGGAAGTCACGCGGGTTGGCCAGGCCGTTGCTGCCGATGGGCCCGAGGTCCGGAATGCGCAGCGGCGCGCCGTGGTTTTCAGCCAGGTAGCCACGCGCCTGGCCATCGAGCAGCTCGACGCGAAACTTCATGCCCCGTGGGATCACTGCGATTTCCAGCGGCTCGACGTCCATGACCCCAAGCTCGGTAGCGATGCGCAGGCGGCCCTGTTCCGGCACCAGCAGCACCTCACCGTCGGCATTGAAGAACACCCGCTCCATGGAGCGGTTGGCACTGTAGATGTAGATGCTCACGCCCGCCGGTTTATCTGCGGGCGCGTTGGCCACCATCGGCACCCAGCCTTCGATGAAATCGGTGGGCTCGGCAGGGATGGGTTGCGGGTTCCAGCGCAGGCGGTTTGGGGTGACGGCGCCCAGCGGCCCACTCAGCGGCTGACGTGCCAGGCGCTCGAAGCGTGGGTGCAGTGCAGACGGGCGGATGCGGTACAGCCAGGTGCGGCGCAACTCACTGCGGGTCATGGTGAACGCCGTGCCCGAAAGCAGTTCGGCATACAAGCCGTAGGGGGCTTTCTGCGGCGAATTCTGCCCGACCGGCAATGCACCTGGCAGTGCTTCGCTGGCGAACTCGTTGCCGAAGCCGCTCAGGTAGTGAAGGTCGGGGGACGTGTCGCGGTTCATCGATGCCTCCGGGCTCTGGCAGAGCCGTTGCTGGCAGCTGGCTGCTGGGGTGGCAGCACGTCTGCATTGTTTTTATCGTAATCAGATTACGAATAACGTAATTTGCTACGGGCAAGGCGTCAAGCTATAAAGGCGCGACTCGACGAATCCGGATACCTATGCCCATGGCCAAAGCCAGCTCACCCACCGATAACGGCAAGCAGAAGGTCCGCTCGGCGGAAGTCGGCACCGATATCCTCAAGGCACTCGCCGAACTCTCCCCCTCCACGTCCCTGTCACGCCTGGCGGAGCATGTGCAGATGCCGGCCAGCAAGGTGCACCGCTACCTGCAGGCGCTCATTGCCAGCGGTTTTGCCGAACAGGATGCGGCCACCAACCACTATGGCCTGGGGCGTGAGGCGTTGCGCGTGGGGTTGGCGGCATTGGGCAGCATCGATGTGCTGAAGATTGCGGCGCTGCCGTTGTCGCAGCTGCGCGATGAACTGAACGAGAGCTGCTTCATTGCCGTTTGGGGCAATCAGGGCGCGACCGTGGTCAGCATCGAGCCTGCGGTGCGTGCGGTTACGGTGGTGACCCAGATCGGGTCGGTGCTGCCGCTGCTCAGTTCGTCGACCGGCCTGGTGTTCGCCGCCTACCTGCCAGCACGCGAAACTGACGAGTTGCGTGATCGGGAACTGGCAGCGCTGCAGCACAGCGCCAGCGACTATGCGGCCGTGCTGGAGGGCATCCGTGAACGTGGCCTGCACCATGTGCATGGCCTGTTGATGCCCGGCGTGGATGCCCTGTCAGCACCGGTATTCAACGCCCTGGGCCAGATCGCTGCGGTGATGACCGTGGTCGGCCCGACGTCGATTTTCCATGCCGATGAGCACGGCCCTGCGGCGCAACGGTTGCTGGCTGCAGCGCGGGATACCAGCTGGCGGATGGGGTACGCGGCTGAAGGGTGAGCGGGGTGGGCACTATTGCCCGAAACGTAAAGGTGAATGTCATAAGCGGGTATTTTTCCTACAGGATCAAGCGCTTATTCTTAACTCACTGGCCGGCATGAAGGGCACTACCCCCCCGCCCTTCAGGCCTGCGAGGTTCACCGACGTAGATTTTGAAGCTCCTTGATCTAACGTCTCGATTGGCCGCTGCGATTGCAGCGGCTTTTTTTTTGCCTGGTGTTTGTTAGGTGATAGCGTTAGGGCCGCCGGGGTATGGCGATAGATTTTTAGCGCCGATGAGATAGAGCGCCGCCCGCGCGGCGATTCGCAGCACAAGGCTGCTCCTACATCTGTTTCGGGCCAATTATTCCTGGGGTTTGGGCGCCGCCCATCTCCTGTAGGAGCAGCCTTGTGCTGCGAAGCGCCGCGCA